>JANYFV010000571.1 GCA_025359635.1 Undibacterium sp.
CGCGCACCCGATTGCCAATTCTCTGAACTACGAGATTTACAAGCTGCTGCCAAATGATACGGACCTGAGCGCCTTCAAGCGCGCCGGCATCCCGGGATTGAATTTTGCTGCAATCGAAGGTCATACCAGTTATCACACTGCGCTGGATAGACCCGAGTTGTTGGATAAGGCCAGTCTGCAACATCAGGGCGACATCATGTTGAGTATGGTGCAGCATTTTGGCAATCAGGATCTGAATAAATTGCAGAGTACAGACCAGGTTTATTTCGATTTCCCCGGTTACGGTTTAGTGCATTATTCCGTGCAGGCAGTTTTGCCAGTCACTTTTGCAGCCGCCGCATTATTCTTAGTTGTATGCGTCTTAGGTATCAGGCGAAAACAGTTCAGGCCGGGCCGATTGGTCTTGGCCACGTTGGCGTTTTTGCTGATGCTTGTGACTCTAGCCGGAGCAGCGCAGGGACTCTGGACATGCCTGTTGCGCATCCACCCAGATTATCGTCTGATGCTGCAGGGGACAACGTATAACAGCCATTGGTATCTATGCGCTTTTCTGTCGCTGACATCGGGATTTTTCATGCTCATGCAGCGAGGATTGCAGCGCTGGATTACGACACTGGAATTGCTACTCGGTAGTCTGTTGATTTGGTTGATCTGTTTAACTGCCGCCAGCGTTTTTATGCCCGGTGCCAGTTTTCTGTTGAGCTGGCCTCTGCTTTCGATGTTACTGGCAACGTTGCTGACAAATGAAGTACTTTTTTTACGGCCGCAGACAGACGCTACGCGCGCTGCCATTTTGAGGTTGGTAGCGGCGGCACCTGCGGTGCTATTGTTTGCGCCCTTACTGCGTGCGGTTTTTATCGGGCTTGGGCCGAATATGGTTTTTGTCATGGTCACCGCATTAGTGCTGTTGCTAGGATTGATGGTTGGGCTATTTTCAGCCTTGCCGCGTCATTTTTCGCTTGTGGCGATTTGCCTTGGTATCGGTTTTTTATTGACCGGTGCGGCGACCTCTGGTTTCGATGCGAGCCGGCCACAACCAGTGAATCTTTTTTATATCAAGGAAGCGAAAACGGGTTCGGCTTACTGGGTTTCGGACAATCAGTCACTAAATTCCTGGAGCCGGAATTTCTTCCCCGGCATTACTCAAAGACAGGCTATGCCAAATTTATTTGGTGACGACGGGAGCTTATATTGGGCTAGTCGCGCGCCAGATGTTGGCCTGAGCGCACCGTCTATTACTGTGCTTGAAGATAAGTTAGACGGCACCAGACGCATCCTGTCGCTTGAGGTTAAATCTGTGCGCGCCGCCGCGACTTTTTTGGTCTCGCTAGAAGGCAGCGAAGTGCTCAGTTCTAGCCTGAACGGCAAGCTACTGACCGATGCGCCACGCGCAGCATGGTTCTTGCGCGCTTCCGGTATGAAAGATCAGGCGCTGCGCCTGCGTCTGGAAGTCAAGGCGGGCAAGGCCTTCCGCATTCGGGTCAGGGAACGCAGTTTTGGCTTACCGCCTAACAATTTTCCAGTGCGGCCAGCCGAGATCATGCACCAACCTTTCGGCTCGTCAGACAGTAGCCAATCGGTGCAGGTCATGGAATTTAAAGCTACTTGAACGGTACTTGCTGGCACGATGAAAATATTGAATGTTAATTTGGATTTTTGTGTTTTTTTTCTGCGTTTGCATTACAAAATTTCAGTTTGTATTGACCTTGCAAAGCAGTGAGAGTAGCGTATAGAAAATTCCGCTTAGCGATACTTTGTCGATAGGTGAATGCTAGCTTTCAATTCCTCGTAAACTAAGGAGTGGTTGTGATTAAGCTCAACAAAGTGTTCGCAAATACCGCAAAGCTAAGCCAGCTTGGCGATGTTGCTTTGGTGTTTGCGATCATGATGTTTGGGGTGAACCCACTTGCATACGCACAGACTGAGCTCTCATCGACCGACCTGTTCGAGATGAACATAGAAGCCCTGCTCAAAGTCAATATCACTGGCAGTCATATTCGCCGTTCTGATACTTCTGATTATGGCATCGTCAGTATCATTGACCGAGATGCTATTCAACGCTCAGGCGCTACTTCACTAGAAATTTTGTTGCAGCGTATGCCTTTTTCCGCCGGTTATGCTGGTAACCAGACCGATGCGTATTGGGCAGATTCCTATGGTAGCGGTAGCACGCACGTCAACTTGCGCGGCCTGGGGGTGAATCGCACTCTAGTGTTGCTTAATGGCCGCCGTCTAGCCTATGGCGGCATCGGAGCCAATGCGGCGGTCGATCTCAATATCATCCCACTCGCTTTAATAGAGCGGATAGAAATACTGAAGGACGGTGCCTCGGCCATTTATGGCGCAGATGCCGTTGCCGGGGTTGTTAATATCATTACCCGTAAATCTCTTAAGGGCAGCGAAGCTACTGTGCGCTGGGGCGAAACTATTCAGCATGATGGCAGTAACTATGCCGCAGATCTGGTCTGGGGTCAGACTGATGAGCGTCGCTCGCTGATATTAGGTATCAATCATTCTGGTAACAGCGCCGCCAATTATGCTGTTCGTGCGCCTTGCGCTTTAGGTGAATCTGGCGGACGCCTGATTTGTGTTGATAGCGGCAATACCATAGGAGGAAGGGCTTTGCTAGCCGATGGGCAGCGAGTCAATTTCAATCAAGTTCTGGGTGGCGACTATCGTTTTTTTGAAACCTATTCCGCAACAAAACATAATTTTAATGCCAACCCTTATCTTAACGCGGTCAATCCCATAGAGCGTACTAGTCTCTCCGGTCTTGCTAGTTTTAAACTGGACGAACAGCTCACAAGTTTTGCCGAATTGCTTTACACCCAGCGCCATTCCACTCAAATAGCCTCGCCAGGAACCTTGGGTCTTAACCGCGCTATAAATATTGCTGCAAATTACCCCGGTAACCCGACCGGCCAAAGTTTGTTGTTGCAACGTCGGCGCTTGCTGGAGGCGGGTGTGCGCGATCAATATCAAGATGTCACTTCTATTGATGCCGTATTTGGTCTGGAAGGTAAATGGGAAAAAACCTGGGATTGGTCCATCGCCTTTGGCTGGCGTCGCAATTCGGATACGGATGGTTCTAGTAATATCGCTAACCTAGACCGTGTCGATCAAACGCTCAATACCAGCATGTGTAGCAACGCGCCGGGCGCGCTGATACCCTGCGCGAACTATCTGGGTTACGGCAATGTGACGAAAGCCGTGCTTGATTACATCATGTTCAATACTCGTAGCGAAGGGGGAAATGAACAAAAGAGTCTCAGTGCCAGTTTGAATGGCCAGCCTTTTGAATTGCCTGCCGGGCCGGTAGCAATGGCAATGGGGGCAGAAATCCGTCAAGAAAAAGGCTGGCGCGCTCCGGATAGATTGATCGCACTGGGCATAGCGAATGGAAACCGGCAAGATCCCGTCTCGGGTTCTTACCTCGCACGTGAAGCTTTTGCCGAAATTGTGTTGCCACTTTTTGCTGATCTGCCGGCGGCAAAATCGCTGGTCTTAAATAGTGCAGTGCGTGCTTCAGATTACGATTTATTTGGCCGCACCATCAATTACAAAATGGGACTTAACTGGAAAGTGGTGCCGGCGTTTCAGTTACGTACCAACTTCGGTACTGCTTTCCGCGCACCGAACATTCCGGAATTATTTGGCGGTATCACCAAAGCAAACCTGGTGACAGTTGACCCTTGTAGCGGTTGGAGTACGCTGCCAGCCAGTTCCGTGGTGCGTCAAAATTGTCAGACTGCGCAGGTGCCGGTTGGCTATCAACAAATCGCCAGCAGTATCCTCACTACTACCGGTGGTAACCGCAATCTCACGCCAGAAAAGGCCAAGACCTTCACCGCAGGCGCAGTTTGGGAGCCGGACTCTGCACTGCGCTTTGCTCTGGATTATTACGACATCACAATTAAAAACGCGATTGGTAGTGTGAACGGCGCAAGCAAACTTGCCTCGTGTTACAACTCTGTCGGTTTGAGCAATATTTTTTGCACCAGCACTCACTTCACCCGCAATCAAAATACCGGTGACATCGACTTCCTCTCCACCCAACTCATGAACGAGGCCAGCGAGCGGATGACAGGTATCGATCTGGCGATGCAGTATAAATTTACCGTCGCCGATTGGTTGGCTAATTTAAATTGGCAGACATCTGATTTGCGTCGCTATGATCTGTTGCCGTATACAGGTGCCACAGAAACGCAGCTGGCAGGCAAGATCACCAGCGGCCGTGGCAGTTACACCCATTGGCGCTCATTTGCCGCGCTCACGCTGGAACGCGGACCTTGGTCCGGGGTCTACAGCCTGCAATATATAGGTGCGGCAGACGATATCACCGCCGTACCAGGTAACATCGGCGCGCACGCACCTGGTGTCAGTTACCATAATGTGCAACTACAATACGCGCTGAACAAATCGCTGCATCTCATGTTTGGTATCGACAATCTGTTCAACCGCAGCGCCCCCTTTATTAAAGGCTGGCTAGACGTCAATACTGATGTCATGACTTACGACGTGAGTGGCCGACGCTGGTATGCAAAGGTTGCTTATCATTGGTAATTTGAGGGATGGTCCGTGTTTTTTACGGACCGGATCGGAGGCTTGCATATCTCGTTCAATCGATCATTTTTTGCCGTTCCTCGTGGCGCTAGGCTAGCCATACTTACGCCAAAACCGCTTGAAAAAATGCCTCAGCAATCATCTCAAATCTTAATAGAAATTCTCGGTTGAATTTTGCCTTCAGGCATTTGCAATGGAACCACAAAACTTTAGGCCTTATTGACCTTGCCTAAAGAGCCTAATGCGTTTTTTCAGCTGAACTGTTACTCGCATTCATTGCTTGATCGATCGTGCTTGATTGGTTTTCGATATCTGATGGAATCAAGTTTCACACAAGTTCGATATCAGGTCGAAGCGGAAGTCAGCAATAATTGTTTCTAAACTGTGTGCCACTTGTCTGTGCTGCGGCCCGAGTTCCATGACGATACCGCGCAAAATTTCCATATCGAGTGCGTCTGCGGCGGCCTTCAATGCCTTCTTTTGTTCCTGTGTCAGACCTGACATATCAATTGCTAATGGTATTGGTATTACTTTATTGTCGACGATGATTTCATTTTCGTACCGATAACGCAAATTCAATAATTCGCCCATGACTCGCAATAATTGTTCTTGTTCAACTGGTTTTTTTAATATGTCGTCACAACCGGCCTCCCGCATTTTAGCATTGTCTTCTTCGAATGCACTGGCGGTTAACGCCACGATTTTTACCTCCTGGCCGCCTGGCAGCTGACGGATTTGTCTGGTGGCTTCATAGCCATCCATCACGGGCATGCGCATGTCCATCCAAATGAGCTGCGGTTGCCAGCGTACGAAGGCATCAAGCGCCTGTTGTCCATCATCCGCGGTCTGTACCTCAATCTCTACCATCTGCAACATCTGGCGCACTAATTCACGGTTGTCAGGCTTGTCGTCGACCACCAGCACCCGTGGTTGCGCCATTCCCTTTTGCAGTCCAACTATCGATCCACGATTCGATGGTTCCTGACTTCTTGCTGTCATTGCCGCTGGCAGAGAGAGTGCCAAAGTAAAGGTAGTGCCTAGCCCTGTATCGCCATCGACCTTAATTTCAGAACCCATCAGTCGTGCATATTCTTGGCTGATACTTAGGCCAAGCCCAGTGCCTTCACCCTTGGCTATGCCTTCATCGGTCTGAAAGAAAGGCTGGAACAGTTTATCCTGATCCTTTTTACTTATTCCATGGCCAGTATCGGCCACTTCAAAACATATCTTTTCACTGGCCCGAAAAATTCGAATGCTTACTTGGCCACTATCGGTGTATTTGACTGCGTTGCCCAGCAGATTAATCAGTATCTGTTTGAGATGGTGCGCATCACCTAAAACAGTGGTGGGCAGATCGGCGTCGCGTTGTACGTCAAATGCCAGATTTTTATCCTGGGCGCGGCCTCGCATCATGTCTTCCAGTTCGTTCAACATGTCGTTCAGGTCAAAAACAGCTAAGTGAATTTCGTTACGGCCGGCTTCGATACGGGAAATCTCTAGCACGTCGTTGATCAGTTTTAACAAATGTTGCCCGGCCCGATTGATGATCGCCAGATTGCGCTGGTGTTCTGGTTTCAAACTGCTGTCGCGTTCTAATAGTCGCGCAAATCCCAGGATGGCGTTGAGTGGTGTCCTTAGCTCGTGACTCATGTTGGCTAAAAATATGCTTTTGGCGCGGTTAGCTGCCTCTGCCTGCTCTTTTGCTTTGGCTAGTTCTTGAGTGCGCCAGTCAACTTTTTGTTCAAGATGGGCGCGGTAATCAGTCAACTCTGTTTCTCTGGTTTCGATCTGAGCCAACATCTGGTTGAAGCGTTGCGCCAATTGCACGGTTTCATCATGCCCTTTGCCTGGCGTGGCGCGCAAGCTGTAATCGTTACGCAAGCCAACTTCATTGGCCAGTTCGGATAAATGCAATAGAGGCGCGCTGAGACGTCGCGCGTAGTGCGAGGCCAGCCATGAAACCAGTAGCAAGCTACCCAAGCCAAAACCACCTGCGACCAGCATCGCCCGATACAACGCTTGATAAACAAAAAAAAGCGAGGATTGCAATTCAACTTGTCCGATTTGCAGGTTTTTTTGTCTGATAGGAAAACGCGCTGTCATGAGATTATCGTGCGCTCCCGGTGCTCCCCCTTGGTAACTGACAAATATGCTGTCATCAGGTCGTTTGACGGTGGCGCTGACCAGTTCAGGCAAGGCGCGCAATGACTGTATGGTTTGTGCGGCAGACTCTGTGTCGTCAAAAACTAAGGCGGACGAGACATTGGTCGCGACCGTTTCCGCCATACTGTCCAAAGAGTGTTGCGCTTGTTTTTTGAGTGTGTCAAATTGGGTGGAGATAAATACCAGCTCAAACAAAATCAGCGCCACGGTGCAAAGACCTACCACCATCCACATGATCTTTTGTCTGAGCAGGAGCGAGTCCCAGATGCGCATGTCGGATCTCTTAACGGGTATTGACGGCCAGTTTGAGTAATTGGGAACTAATTTTATAGTTCCCTCGCTTGATGACTTCGAGGTTGACCTTGAACTGCAATCGGCCATTTTGCTCAATTAGCCCGATGGCGCCGCCTACATCGACAAAGTCTTCGTTGTCGCCTATGGTCAATAGATGCACTTGTCTTGCATTGAGCTCTTGCAATAATTCACGTGCTCTGCCGTCATGTATATAAATGAGGTGACACGGTGCGGTATTTTCACCGTTTTGTAAAAGAGTAACCTGTACCGTTCTGCTATCAATAGTGCGGCCGTTTACTGCGCTAAAGGCAGCTTCAACCACGCGATCGCCAAAGGCCACACATAGCGTGAGTGGGCCACGTCCAGAGTCGGCTGGCCATTCAGCATATTTCATGAAATTGTAAACCAGCGCCGCCTTCACTTGGGCTGGCGTGGCAGCGTTTTGCGCGTTTAGTAGAGGCGTGAAAAAAACCAGTATCGAGAGGAAGATACTAGATTTTTTGTGAGGCCAAAGTAATCGCCCGCCTTGTTTTTTCAGATGCATCGCTGTCTCGATTTCTCACCGACAATTGATCTGGGTAAAGTATAGACCAGTTTAAGTGGGATTTTGTTAAATTGTACTCAACGCAAGACTAAAAATTCAAAAGCGGTGCAAGCAATGCAGATAGGCGGTATTTGGCTTACTTGTAAAATCAATTACCTGCATCTCAGGTGCCAAAAATCACCATTCATCCCTCAATTTTGGCAAACCGTAACATAGGCTTTGACCCGATCTCTCCGCTACGGAATACTGCGTCACCGGTACTTCCTCGTTCAGTCGCTTATCTCTTTATTTTGCATAAAATAAAGACCAAATTGCAGCAGAATCAATTTTCTCAGAGAGCCCATAATGTTACGTCAAACTTTAATCGTACTCGCCATCGCCTCCACTCTAGTTGCATGCAGCAAAGGCAAGGAGCCAGAAAAGGCCGGTGCCAGCGCCAGTGCCAGTGCAGCGGCAAAACAAGCCAGTGCGGGCGAGAATAAGGCTGACAATAAAGGCGAAGCGGTTCCAGCTAAATTGATCATTGCACCAGAAGATATTGTGACGATGCAGGCCAACGCGCTAGCCTCTGGCCCGGTCGTTACTGGATCGGTACAGCCAGAACGTAAGGCAGATCTGCGTGCCGAAGTGTCGACCGTTGTGTTGCAGGTGCTGAAAGAAAATGGCGATGTGGTCAAACGAGGCGACGTGTTAGTGCGTCTGGACGAAACGTCGATTCGCGATAACCTTAATTCAGCCGAAGACAATGCCCGCAGCGCAACCCAAGCGTTGGATCAGGCAGAACGTACTCTGCAAAGGCTCAAAACTTTGCGGCTTTCGGGTATGACTTCAGTTCAGGCTCTTGATGATGCAGAAGTAAGACGCAATGGTGCGCAAAGTGAATTATCGGCTTCAAAGGCACGTGCTGCTCAAGCGCGTCAGCAGTTGCAGCGCACATTAGTGCGCGCCCCATTTGATGGCGTTGTGAGTGACCGTAAAGTGTCGGCTGGCGACACCGCATCGGCAGGCAAAGAAATGTTAAAAGTGATTGATCCAACCAGCATGCGCTTTGAAGGTCGCGTCTCGGCTGACAAAATCAGTCAGGTCAAGATCGGTCAATTGGTCAATTTCAAAATCAATGGTTATACCGGACAAGAGTTTCATGGCAAG
>JANYFV010000590.1 GCA_025359635.1 Undibacterium sp.
GGCGATGGCTTCGGGATAATTGAGCTTTAAGCCGCGTGCTTTGCGTCGCTCCGCGAGCAGACCAGCGGTGAAAATCAGTAGCTTATCTTTTTCTCTTGGCGTTAATTCCATCGCATTCTCCTTTATTAAATTGTAGGGTGCGCCATGCGCACCCTAGGTATTCCAAATCCTCAATTCCACCGCCTCGTGGCCAATTACTTTTGGCCGCAAAAAACGCCAGGCCAACAGCATCAATTTTCTAGCCATCTCGCTGGCATTGCCTAAATAACGCACCACGATTACCGATTTTACTTGCGTGACGCCGAAGCTGCCCGCGCCATCCATGACGACGCTTGCTTCCTGACGCAAGGCATCAATGATGGAGGCTGGCACCGCCTTGCCGACCGCAATCAAGGTCGCGCAAACGGTATTGCCATTCAAGCCCAGGTGACTGCTCATGGCAGCACTACCGCCAGCCAGAGCGCCTTGCTCGAACCAGATTAATTTACCCTCGCTGCGTATCGTAGTGCGCTGCGTGATTTTGCCGGTATTAAACCTTTCGCCCGAAGCGCCACGGCCAAAGCACAGGATGTCGCAAGCGATATAACGTGCTTCTTTTTCCAACGAAATAGCGTGCGTCAACTGCACGTGAGCGGCATCGAAGAAAATGGTTTCTTGCGGTAACCATTCCATACTGGCATACGCATCGACTTGTATAGCCACGGTCTGTTTGGATATTCTTCCATTTGCTTTGTACCATTTGGCGGCACCGGGTGTCGTGATGACAACGTGAGCACCTGTGCCTACCTGGACATCAATATTGAGTTCATCACCGCCGACTACGCCACCCGGCGGATGGACAATAATCGCATGGCAGTTTTGTTTACCTTCCGGGTACAAAGCTTTTTGCACGCGCAAGGGGCCGGTATGTAAGCGCTCTACCAGTCTGGTCGTACCACAATCGTCACTAAAACCTAAACGCAGATGTGCCTGCCAAGGCGCATTGGCAGATGCGTTGGCGTTAAAATGAAGGGCTTGCATCACGTCACTATTCATCGGGGGAAAATAAAAATCAGATCAAATTGTGTATCACACTACATACAGTGAGCAATATTGATGCCACGAGCGTGGTGCAGATTTTGTGATCGCGTTGAAAGTATTGGCGACCATCGTGCATTTAAAAGGGGCACTGCACCATTGCGGTAATAGCATTCACCAAAACAGGAGTTGGTACCTACTTTGATGAAATTTACTGATTTAAAAAAGGAACAAAAATAAAATTCGAACCTGACAAAATTATGCAGAAGAAAACAGCCTAACGACTATGCGAGGTCAGGCGTGCCAGTGGTGAAGACAGGCTTACTCCTGGCGCCGCACTGCGCGCGACTTTTTCAAACTCGGCTTTGATGGCTGGCTTACCAGCTTCATCCAGACTCTCGTCCGCTTCAGCTTCTAAAATATTCATTTTTTCCGGGTTGCGCCGCATTGCTACACCCACCGCCAAAATATCAATCACCAATAAATGCAAGATACGGCTAATCATCGGCAAGTGTGTCGAAATATCTTCCACGTGATCAACGATCAAGGCGGCATCAGCCTTGCGTGCCAAGGGTGATTGGCTAGCGGTAATCGCCACAACATAAGCACCGCGCTCGCGCACTTTTTCAACTAGCTCTAGCAATTCAGGCAAGCGACCACTACTACTGATCACAACTGCAACGTCGCCCGGCTTGAGTACGCTGGCCGCCAGCAATTGCAATCGTGGATCTGTGTAGGCACCGCTAGAGACGCCAAAACGCAGGAACTTAAATTGCGCATCTTGCGCTACTACACCATAGTGTCCGACGGCAAAAAATTCGACACGGTCTGCACGTATCAACAACTCAATTGCACGATCTATCATCTCGCGGTTAAGCTGGCTGCGCACCTGCAAGATTGCCGATGCGGTATTACCCAACACCTTGGCACCCAATTCCAACATCGAATCATCATTAGTCACTTGGGTATGCGTCACAGGCACGGTGCCGGTGAGGCCGGAAGCGAGGCGCAATTTAAAATCAGACAGGCCTTCACAACCTAACGAGCGGCAAAATCGGATAACGGTAGGCTGACTTACTTGGGCAGCTTTAGCAATTTCGGCAATCGGGTCATTGAGGGCCGCGCGCGGGTGCGCCAAGATGTGTTCAGCCACTCGCAATTCAGCTGGCGACAATTCTGCCCGGGCGCGCCTGATCTGACCAAGAATAGCTGAGCCAGGTGTTGCCTTAATTGTGCGCAATTGCGCTTCAAGAATGGCAGACGCACCTATGAACGTAGCGTGCTCCGCAGTAATGACGTAAGTGGGGATAGCAGAAACATAGCGACTGAAACGACCTTTTTCTTCAAATCGAGCACGAAATGGCGATTGATCAAAATAGGCACCCAAGCGAGGCACGATGCCACCGCCGATGTAAATACCACCCAAAGCCCCCAAAGTCACTGCCAGATTAGCAGCTGCTGTTCCCAACAAACTACAGAACACTTCTAGCGTGTCAACACAGACTTGATCTGTCTTATCTAAACCTAGTTGGGTGATTTCTGGTGCACTAAGCGCCTTACTTGCCGCACCGGAGTAATCAGCAAGGGCGAGATAAATTAGCTCAAGACCCGGGCCAGATAACAAACGTTCAAACGAGACGTGATCAAAGCTTTTCCAGGCGAAGCGCAGCACAGCAATTTCTCTTTCGTTACGCGGCGAAAAACTCGTGTGTCCGCCTTCAGAACCCAAAGAAATCCAACCATCACCGGACGGTATCAGCCCTGATACACCCAACCCGCTACCAGAACCGAGCAAGCCAATGACACTTTGTTTACTTGCATCGCCGCCGCCAATTTTTCGCATATCGCCTGCGCCCAATTGCGGAACGGCCATCGCCAGTGCGGTGAAGTCATTCACGATCACCAAGGTATCAAAGCCTAGCTGTACGCGCATTTGTTCTATCGAAAACTGCCAGTGATAATTGGTCATGCTGACCAAATCACCATCCACCGGATTAGCGATTGCGACAGCCGCATGCTCAACATGTATCGGTGCGATGGTTTTCAGATAGGCGGTCACCGCCGAAAAAAAATCAGAATAATCGGCGCAGAGAAACGAGCTGATGTTGGCAAACTCTCCTCTGGATGTCTCCAATGCAAATCGAGCGTAAGTTCCGCCGATATCAGCGATTAACCTAGGGCTATCAAAGGAAATCATGTAGTTCCATTTCTTTAGAGTGCGATATTTGGATACTTCCCGCCAAGCACATGCAATAAAAACGTCGATAAGGTCGACACGTTTTAATTGTAGGGCGGAAGCAGATAATTGTTTTTTTACGTGCCATCTAGTGCTGCAATTCCAGTGTTGTAACTCAGCGCTGCATATTGTAGTCCGACTAGATCAGCAGCGAAAGGCGTTCTGCCAATCGGACATCAATATTCAGCATTTTTTGTGTAAAAATTTTACTGGCATTCCTCGATTTACATTCTCCATATTGACTCACCAAGCAATTATTCAAAATATTATCTAAATCAGAGTAATTACATAAATAAAGTGTCATTTTTATAAATCCAAAGCGCTTTAACTTGTAACTTGACTACACAAACCATTTATTTAATACTCTTTGATCGCTTCACACTTTCTCTTAAATTTTCCACAGCAACACAAAATAGCACCCGCATTACCTCCAATTAAGAATGAATTTCGCATTTCAAACTATTGTAAATACTTATCCAGCAAATTAAATCATTGCATTTTTAATGTAGTTTTGCTACATTGACGACATACACACAATTAGGTATTCAATCCGCATTCTTATTTGAAGTCATAAGGGATAGAAAAATGCCAAAAAAGGGCAAGAATCATGAATATAGTGAATTTAATAAATGGCACTCTTTCTAACGATAGAAGAGGTCAAGGCAAACAAGGGATTTCGCACTAATGTTAAGTCAATCAAAGAACCACAACCTCACTGCAAGTTTTCCATGGCTGGTAGCGGATATAGGTGGCAGCAACGCGCGCTTCGGCTTAATTTTACAAAACGATATGCTGGTGCAGCATGTCAGAACCATTCCTGTCATTTTGCACGCGGATCCCGTCAGCGCAGCAAACGCTTATTTAAGTGAGATTGCAGCCTTACTCGGAGCGCAATTTCAAGCACCTCGCAAAGCAGCATTTGCCGTGGCGACCGCTGTTGCGGGCGATAAAATCGAATTCACAAATAGTCACTGGAGTTTTTCTAAATCTGCCGTTCAGACAAATCTCAAGCTAGACGCCTTTCTCGTCCTAAATGATTTCGAGGCGCTTGCTTTATCCTTACCGCGCCTACGATCTACGCAACTCAAGCCGCACGATAAACTACCGCAAGCAAAAGGGATGCTGGCAGTGATCGGCCCCGGCACAGGTTTAGGCGTTGGCGCTGTCATAGAAACACCACGGGGTTGGGTTGCACTCCCTGGCGAAGGTGGCCACGCTACGATCGCCCCGGCAGATGATTTTGAGAGCGCCTTGCTGGCACATGTACGTCTTAGCTATCCGCATGTCTCTGCGGAACGACTTTTATCAGGAATAGGATTGCCAACCTTGCATAGCGCAGTTGCCCATGTGCGCGGCGTTGCAAGTGAGGCCTTATCGCCAGAGCAAATCGTCGAACGCGGACTCAATGGCAGCGATGCAATTTGCTCTGAAACCATCGATACCTTTTGCGCTCTACTGGGCAGTTTTGCAGGCAATGTTGCATTAGTGTTAGGCGCGCGTGGTGGCATATATATCGGTGGCGGCATCGTACCGCGACTGGGCGAGCGCTTTTTTACATCACGTTTCCGTGAGCGCTTCGAAGCCAAAGGTCGCCTTCAAAGCTATCTCAAAGACATACCGACTGCATTGATCACAGATACACTGGCAGCGTTAACTGGTGCGGCACTAGCCATAGAACAACTGGGCGAATGAGCGAAAAGTAAAACCTAAAATTAAACACGGCGGGCACGGCACAGAACCAAAAACAT
>JANYFV010000302.1 GCA_025359635.1 Undibacterium sp.
CTTCGGCTATGCCTTCGCCGATATCCGGCATCTTGATTACGTATAAACCCATGTTATTTCTCCATCGCACGTTTGAACGCCGCAGCCACTCTTTCAGGGCCGGGGAAGTAAGCCCACTCTTGGGCGTGTGGATAAGGCGTATCCCAGCCAGTCACACGCTCGATCGGCGCTTCAAGATGATAGAAACAATGTTCCTGTACCAGCGCAGTTAGCTCGGCACCAAAACCGCTGGTGCGCGTGGCTTCGTGCACGACTACACAGCGTCCGGTCTTTTTGACTGAGGCTAAAATCGTCGGTAAATCCAGCGGCCATAGGCTGCGTAAATCAATGATCTCGGCATCGATGCCGCTTTCATTCGCGGCCGCTTCCGAGACCCAGACCATGGTGCCGTAAGTGAGCACGGTCAGATCTTTACCGGGGCGGAACACGGTCGCCGACTCTAATGGCACGGTGTAATAACCTTCGGGCACTTCACCCATCACATGCTGCGACCAAGGTACTACTGGTTGATCGTGATGGCCGTTGAACGGGCCGTTGTAGATACGCTTAGGTTCCAGAAAAATCACCGGATCATTGTTCTCTATCGAGGCGATCAGCAAGCCCTTGGCATCGTAAGGGTTAGATGGCATCACGGTGCGCAAACCGCAGACGTGGGTGAACACCGCCTCAGGGCTTTGGCTATGCGTCTGGCCGCCGTAAATGCCGCCGCCGCAGGGTGTGCGTATGGTTAATGGCGCAGTAAAATCACCGGCCGAACGGAAACGCAAACGCGCCGCTTCAGAAACGATCTGGTCATACGCCGGATAGATGTAATCGGCAAACTGTATCTCGATCACCGGGCGCAAACCATACGCACCCATACCGACGGCTGCACCGACGATACCGCCTTCAGAAATCGGTGCATCAAACACACGGCGCTTGCCGTATTTTTTTTGCAGCCCTTCAGTGCAGCGGAACACGCCACCGAAGTAACCTACATCCTGGCCGAACACGACCACGTTGTCGTCTCTTTCCAGCATCACATCCATCGCCGAACGCAACGCCTGGATCATGCTCATCGGGGTTTTTTTGCCGCCTATATTCTTGTTGTCACTCATGATCAGATTCCCAGTTGCTGGCGTTGTTGACGCAAATGCTCAGGCATGTGCTCATAGATATCCTCGAACATTTCGGCCGGGCTAAACACGTGGCCGCTGGCCATGCTGCCGAATTGTTCGGCTTCTTTTTGCGCCGCGATCACAAAGGCTTCCAGTTCTTTCAAGGTATCTTCATGCTCTTGCTCAGACCAGGCACCGAGCTTGATCAGATGTTGCTTCAAACGGGCGATCGGGTCACCCAAGGGGAAGTGAGAGGCGTCGTCGACTGGCCTATATTTAGATGGATCATCCGAAGTCGAATGCGGGCCAGCGCGGTATGTCACCCATTCAATCAAGGCCGGGCCCATATTGCTGCGGGCGCGCTCGGCAGCCCATTTGGAGGCCGCGTACACGGCTAAAAAGTCATTGCCATCGACGCGTAAAGAAGCGATGCCGCAACCTACGCCGCGTGCGGCGAAGGTGGAGTTTTCGCCACCGGCAATCGCCTGAAAGGTCGAGATCGCCCATTGGTTATTCACCACATTTAAAATCACCGGCGCGTGATATACGTGGGAAAAAGTCAGCGCCGTATCGAAGTCAGGTTCGGCAGTGGCGCCATCGCCTATCCATGCCGAAGCGATCTTGGTATCGCCCTTAATTGCCGAAGCCATGGCCCAGCCCACGGCCTGAATATATTGCGTGGCCAGGTTGCCCGAGATAGAGAAAAAACCGGCTTCGCGGATCGAATACATCACCGGTAATTGGCGGCCTTTAAGTGGATCGCGCTCGTTCGACATGAGCTGGCAAATCAGGCCGAGCAGCGGCACTTCACGCGCCATCAATAAACTTTGCTGACGATAGGTAGGGAAGCACATGTCGTCGATATTAAGTGCCATGGCCTGCGCTGTACCTATGGCTTCTTCGCCCAGGCTTTGCATGTAAAACGACATTTTTTTTTGTCGCTGGGCGATCAGCATGCGGCTGTCAAACACCCGGGTTTTCAGCATCGCGCGTAGGCCAAAGCGCATCGTGGCGATGTCGAGATCGGGTGCCCACGGGCCGACCGCGTTACCCTCGTCATCGAGCACCCGTATCAGCGAATACGCCAGATCACGGGTATCAACCGGTAACACATCAGTGGGAGGTTTGCGTACTGCGCCAGCCGGCGACAGTCGTAAATAGGAAAAATCGGTTGCTTGCCCCGGCCGCCCAGTAGGCTCCGGCACATGTAGACGAAGAGGCTCGTTCTGGCTCATGGTGTTCTTTCTCGCACAAGGATGTTATGCGTTTTGTCTCGTGGTTGGCGTTATGTTGCGTTGCACTTACTGTTCACCAGCTTCTTTTGAAAGCGGGCGAGCAGCGAGGATACGCGAAAACAGCTCATTTTGGTAGCCTGATGTAGCCGCTGTATTTGCCGTATATTGTTTTGCAACAAGGATGTTTCAACATGCCTCAGTATTCATACGATTAAATTGCGTCAGTTTTTGTATGGATAGCAAGATAATAAGCTGGCTTGCCATGCGAATTAAGTATCGGGATGATGCTGGTATCAAGGCAATACAGGTTGCCATCTTTGGCACGGTTTCTGAAGACGCCATGCCAGGTGTGGCCTTGCGTGATGCTCTGCCACATCTCTTGCATAAATACTTTGGAATGCGAGCCTGAGGCCAGCAGATGATGTTCTTGGCCTAATAATTCTTCTTGCGGGTACTGTGATAAGCGACAGAACAGCTCGTTCACATAGGTAATTTTTCCGGCCGGATCGGTGATCGAAATGGCGGTGTGATGATCCAGTGCGGCACGCAATTCTTTGATTTTTTTCTGTGCGATTTTCAGTGTTTCAATACTTTGAGCGGCGATCATCAGGCTATCGTAAGCCCGCAGCGAAGAGATCACGGTGGTAAAGAGTTTTTGCGTGGTCAGGTCGTTCTTGGTGCGATAGTCGTTAATATCGTAATCGACGATGACGCTTTGCTCCAGAGTCTGGCCAGACTGCCCAGTGCGCAAGACGATGCGTACCTGATGATTGTCGAGCTCGCCCCTGATCTGGCGCGCCAGAATCAAACCTGCGTGATCGGTTTCCATGATCACATCAAGCAGCACCAGCGCCACATCTGGGGTATCACGCAGGACACTGAAGCCCTCCTTGCCAGAGTATGCATGCAAAAAATTCAGCGGACGGCCTTTGTACCTGGCATCGCGCAGGGCAAACTTGGTGACCACGTGTACATCGACATCATCATCGACGATGAGTATCAGCCAAGGTTCTGCAGTAATGGCAAGATCGGCAGACTCAGCGGCTGCATCCGCAGCGTCGTCTTCGATGAGCCATTCACTTTGCTCGTGATCAACGGGGATCGCGGTAGTCATATTTTGCTCCATTTGGTGATTCGTCTTTGTGTCGAATTCCCGGAATACTTGCAAACTAAACTATTACTTATTTCTTTCTATTTTTCTCTACTATCGTCATTCCTGCGTGGACGGGAATCTAGTTTGTACTTTATGCGTAGCGTGCATTTAAGATGGCTCAATTCCCTTGCCGCTTTTCGATTGCCGGCCGGTGGTAGACCGGCGGCTACTTACTTTTCTTGCTTCGCCAAGAAAATGTAAGCAAAAGAAGGCGACCGCATTCGCTGCCCTTCGGGTTCCCGTTTGTGCAAGTCAAAAAATGGGAAAATCCGAAACTCGCCTGCGCTCAAACAACGTTCATTTCTAATCCATTTTCTGCTCCGCACAAACGGCAGCACATCAGCGGAATTCTTAGTTCAACATCAACCTCAATTCACGTCATTCCCGCGCAGGCGGGAATCCAGTTCGTTCATTTCGCGCAGCGTTCATTTAAGATGGCTCAATTCCCTTGCCGCTTTTCGATTGCCGGCCGGTGGTAGACCGGCGACTACTTACTTTTCTTGCTTCGCCAAGAAAACGTAAGCAAAAGAAGGCGACCGCATTCGCTGCCCTTCGGGTTCCCGCTTGTGCAGAG
>JANYFV010000056.1 GCA_025359635.1 Undibacterium sp.
GGAGTTCCGGGTTTTTCGGCATTAATTCCCATACTGCGGAACTTAAGTACCATATAGGTTCGACCGTTTTTCCCTACTCGTTCTTGTTGATAAAAGATTGGGCCCCTATCTTCAAGAACGATCAACAACGTCGTCACGAGCATTATCGGTAAGGTAATAATCGAAATGATTGCACTAACCGACATGTCAAATAACTTTTTTATAAATCGGCGCATGAAATTTTGATTAAATCCATCGCCGAAAACCAGCCAGCCAGGCTGAAGCGATTCGACTCGCAATTGACATGCTTCACGTTCTATGAAAGCGGCCGCATCAATCACCCTTAGACCTCGTAACTTGCAATTGAGTAGATCTTGAATAGGAAATTGTCCTCCACGTCGATTTTGAACTGCAACAACAATCTCATCCGCATTATGTTTAGCCGCAATAGAGGCAATACTTTGGTTTTCTGGCAGTAGGTACTTAGTTAATACTTTGCAGTCTTCATGTTCAACTGGAACGAAACCGATAATGTCGTAATCGTGATGCCCGATATTGCTTATCGCCAATTCATGACACTCTTGCGCCATCGCACCTGAGCCAAGAAATATAATACGAGATCTTAAAAGACTTGATTCTGAAGATTTAAAAACCAGTACTCTGATAAACAATATTCCAATTGCAGCAATAACAAAAATCAAGCCGATAGCACCTCGCCCGAGATACAAGGTAGGAAAAATATAAAAAATTAAAGTAACTAGAGCCAAGGCCAATGCCATAGAGGGCATTAACCGTAAGAACGTATTCCTAATTCCCTCGCGAAAATTAAGTTGATACATTCCCAAGGCACTCATACTAAAAACGATGGTTAACGACAGAACCCATGCGGTCAGAAAAAATTCTTCGGAAATTGAAGAGTTAGCGCCATGGTTACCAATCATCCTAATAAATGTGCCCAAATACACTGAACCTAGCGAAACTCCGAATTCAAACAATAGCAAGATGGATGTGATTCGTGAAACATGGTGATTAGAAATCCGTAACATCAAAACCTCAAAAAAATTTACCAGCTTATATAAAAATATTTATATAGAATTTTTACCTATTATTTAATATTTTAGCAAGAAAACATCCTTCACTGCACATTTTCAAACTTAAGTTTAGGCAAGAGTGGAGAATTTTTTCATTAAATATCCATCAATATTGATTTATCCAATCGAAATTGATTTTGACTTTCTAATTATTTTATAAATAGAAAGTTAGCCGATTTAATTAAAAACGGAGTTTAACTAAGCTTGCTTTTTTTGAATAGGCCACGGAACAAATTTTCAGCTAAAGCACGTAGTAGTACAAATAGAGGAATAGATTCATCGTTGAACCAAGCGGCTAAAAATTTGTTCTCTTTGTGTAGTCTTTCGTTCAATTCGTCCAAGTCCACAATAAAAGGGGTAACCGGGCCATAATAATCGGTTTGTGGACCTATAGGAACGAAACGAAAACCCATTTTATCAAGTGATTTTGCCAGTGATCGTTCCATTGCCGCATACCAATAGCGAATGCCGTTCTGTCGACTGTGTCGATACATTTCACGGTACAGTCCGAGTAATAACATAGGACTATTACCGCCACGCTTTTTACCACCACCGTGTGGTTTAATCGAAGCAGCACTACCTTTTTCGATGAAATCACTGGAGACGCCTTCCATCGAGTCGCCGCGACGGCGCCTATGTGTTTTCTTGACGACCAAGCGCGAGATTTCTCCTGCTTGTTCTCTCTGGGGCATTTCGTAATTTTCAAAAATGCTGCAGTGACTTTCAAATGGATACACTTGATCTTTCTCGGGCTGTACCAATCTCACTGTTCCAATAATCACGTTGTCTAAGGTAAACGCGGCAAAATGCGTAGAGCAAGCGTCATACTCATCGCTCTCAAGACCATTTTGAAATTCTTCAGTGGGTAAATAATGACATTCAAGGCAATACACTTCATAGCGAAGGGTAAAAATTTCTTTTAGCAAAGATGATTGAAGATTGTCGCGAATTTCCTTACTAAATTTAAAGTAAGGAATTAGTATGTCTCGTTTGCCTAAAAATCGTTGAATGAACATCGTGAAATCCCAATTTCAAGTCCGATGAATAGTGCAATGGACAATTTCTTCATCTTGAAACAAATGGCTATTGTTTCGTAGCTTATTTTTGTAAAAGATTTTACCAATTAATTTCAAAAAAATATCTACAAAATTATTTAGATAATTCATTCTTATTCTAGATTCCGCCTAAGGACAGGAAAAATATTCGGATTTTTTCAAGCAGGGCGAAACTCGCTTTGACTAAGAATCTCCACCGGCTATTGGGATGAAAAAAGCCGCAATATCCGTATGAAAATGAACTAAGCGTCTTTATAGATAAACTGTATCGACAGCTCTCAGGATATACCAATTTACTTCGATGCCCCTAGTTTTTTCAAGTACTAGTAAATTGCAATATTTGCACAAATACGAGATAAAGTGATTTTTTTAGTTGTTATAGGTCTTTTTCTGGAAGATAGCGCATGATGACTTTTCTAAACAAATGTGGAACCACCAAATACCAAGGCATACGAATAAAATGCGAACGTACGTATAAGAGCCAACGGGAGAAATCATTAATTACTCCTTGGCAACTTGGATGTTTGGGTTGTAAAGCTTGCACGAGCAAGCCTGACATTAACCAGCGTAAAAATAAGTTTGGTCGAATGTTATGTAATTCGTTGCACAAATTCGGCGGTATATCAACCTTAAAAAGTCGATGAATCTGATGTAAACCATGGAAAAGTGGTACTTCCAATCTTAATTCTTTGGCTCTTCGAAATAAGGAGGGGAAAAAACTCGGATCTTTAGCAAAATGTAGCACTAAATCTCGCATATCCAACAGATCACGCATTCCATGACTAAATTCACCTTCCTGAAATAAATGAGCTGCACTATGCAAAACCATATCAGAAGGTGCCAAAATGAAAAATCTACGTTCGTCGTCGATAGCCACAATCTCATTAAATAGTTTTGTAGCATCCACCTTAAAGCGTGAGGTTGGAGGCGTAATAGTATGGTGAACGTCAATGACAGTATTGCGTTGCACATGCTTCATCGGAGGTATTTCATGCATCCACTGACGATAGTACCGGTCATTATATGCATCACGTTCTTCGCCAATCCAACCATGGGCGAAAAGAGAGGCCTCGACCTCGTGCAAGCTCTCGTGCTTCACCATAATGTCGATGTCGGAGAAGAGGCGGCCGCGACCTGGCGGCAATCCGGCAATAAGGTAGGCAGCACCTTTTAGCAATACTATAGGACTATCCACATCTTTTAATGCACGTCGGATGCAATCAACTTCCCAATGTACTTCATGATGTTGGCGATCCGCTAAACGCAGTCCACCTTCGAGATAATTGCGAGGTTGTTGCGGCACGGATGATAGCCAATTTTGGTCAATCACATATTGCGCCAGCTTCGCCAACAGGCGCGCCTGAGTCGCCTGTCCTAATACAATTTCCCAATCAGGCAAAGATAATACTGGCATTTCTTCCTTGCGCGCGAACATACACGACAAACGATCATGGCTCATTTATTTCGCGCTTTCACTAATGAGTCAAATATATCTACAGCGTCATCCAAGGTGCCATAACTAAAATCATAACAATCACAATCTGAAATTACATCACTCAACACTTCAAATCCGGTTAAGCCAAGTAACATGTAATTGAATGAGTTTCGCGCTAATTCCAACATACTGTTTGCTTTTGATCTTGGGGTGAGCTCTGCTTTCGCATCTGCGACATACTTAGGGAAGACAACCCAGCGGGGGCTTGCACGTTCTTTTATACGTTGCGATTGTTCAGTCGGCACTTTCATGTGCGTGACCGTACCTTTGTGTGTATCGTGCGTAAGTTGATTAAAAACCGCATCAGGAACGAATTTTTGTATCACTTCTATGGACTGATTTTTTAGGCTGATCGGCCTACCCAATGGTGTAATCATACGGTCAGTCAGAGAAATTAATGCCAACTCATCAGAAAGAAGTCGCCATCCGCGATTGACCAATCCAGCACACAAAGTGCTTTTTCCCGAGCCCGGAGGTGCGGGCAAAATAACTGCGCAGCCATCGCGCTCAATTACCGCGGAATGCAAAGTTAGAAAATGATACGCTTGCGTCGAGATACACCAGTTCATCGCCCATTCAAGTAGCGGAAAAGCGTGGCCAACAGGAAGGGGTTTGAAAGGGTGGGTGCCGTTATAGCAGAAATTAACCTGTTGACCCCACCAGTGGCGAATGCCCACACTGGACTCTAAACTAACACTGAAGTCAACGAATTCACCTACCTCGCCAATTGGGTAATCAGCATATAACAGGCGAATTCCCTGAGCCACACTTGCTATAGTTGTAGAGATGCGAAAGTTGAATGGGCCTGAACCTATCACCAAGCCATTATTGTGCAAATGTGCTCGAAGTTCGCGATCCGTCAGATCCGATACTTTCATTCAGTGCGGTTTTCAAGTACGCCCAGGCTAGTAAGCTGCGTGAGAAAATTTTTGATCAAAGGAGGTAAAGAATTATATGCATCTGATGGCAGTTCTAAATCTGCCATTACTGCTGAGACAATCTGTCTTAATTCTATCCAACCATTTTCACAGCACATGAGTGCCACGGCAGAAATTGTGTCCATTTCATGGGTGTGACCAGAGCCTACATCGAAAACTGCCCATTCGTTCCCCCAATGGCGGTAATGCAAAGAGCTCTTAGGATTTAATCGCCACATGACATAAATGGTTATCAACAAGGATAACCAGCATATCACATACACAAAATCTTATTTCAGTTCCATGTAAGTTTTAAAAAATTCTAATGCCTGTGCCGCCGAGTATGGGCCGGTACCATTATAAAAAGCTATAACTTCTGGTCCCGTATAAGGAAAGTTAAAGCTGGCAGGAGCTCCGCCCATTCCATTTAGCCAAGCCGTAATCCAATGATAATAATCGCTATTTTCATCATTAAGTAAGACGTAAACTAGACTAGCAGGTACATGTGGAGTCGGTGGTGTGGGTTTACTATGAGCGTTACCATGAACTTTAACTGGCGGAGTAACTGGTGCTGGCATTTCAAGTAGACAGCCATGAAATATATCTTTGCAGGGAGTTTCAGGATCAGTACCGAATGGCCAAGGATGTTTATCAGGAAACTTGTAATAGCCAGGACTATACCCATCGCCACGATCATCGTCATCTGGCGTGCGAGAACCAACACCGGACATTTGACCCGAACCGCCGCATTGGACGACAGGCTCACCATTTTTTCCTGTGTGTGTGAAAACCGTTTTAGCGGAAAGTGTTTGAAGTGGCAGCGCTGTCGCCAGCACCACCGAACCACGACTCAAGCCCTTGAGTAAGGCATGACGGCGTGCAACTGCAGCAGAGGATAGTACCTCTGAGTTGCCCTGCCTCGGCTGCTCTTTATTTTCGGTTTTCATAACTAATCCTCGTGTCCAAAACACGGCGGGGAATTCACCGATGTTCGATAACATACTAAATATTTAGAATATAAGCACATTTCATGCCAAAATCGACAAGTAATTGATTTTTAACGATATTTTCTGCATTTTAATTGAGAAGTGTAAGTAAGTGTAAAAATTTCCGACACTACAAATTAATTGCCGTAAATTAAATAACAATTTTCATCAAATTCAAAATTATGCAAAAAAGCTGCATTTAATTGCATTTCAAAAAGTTAATTTATCTAGCGCTTCCATTATAATTGAATAGAGATAAGGCAATTAAATAGCTGGAATCACTTTTAAAAAGCGGGCGCTTAACCGTTTCATTATAGCTTGGAAAGAATTAAACTTAAACTTGAGGTGCTATAAAAAATCGACAATTTATTCAACAATTAGCGATATTGCCGGACCCGCCTTTTTTGTTGTACTTGCCTAAATAAGCAATTTGCATTACACCAGCGAATTAACTCTGGATTATTCATGAATACCATCCACGCAGTAAAAAAAATTTTAATAGAAGTCTTAAACCTTGGCGAATATGGCGAGGAACTCGATGCAGACTCTATCTTACTTGGCGGTTTGGCAGAACTCGATTCTATGGCTGTAGTCAGTGTCATAGCCAAACTTGAAGAGTATTTTGGCTTCACGATTGAAGATGACGAAATCAATGGCCAAGTATTTGAAACTCTGGGTAGCCTTAGTATTTTTGTTGACGGTAAATTAGCTTAATGCTTTCTGTGTCACGCTCTGATGTACAGGCATTTTTTCTCGACACCAGCAATGGTAGGCGGTTTTGTTTATTTCATACGGTAAGCGCTAATATCAAATGCCTTGGCGCGGTGTTGTACGTCGCTCCTTTTGGTGAGGAGATGAACAAATCGAGACGGATGCTTGCTTTGCAGGCGAGAAGTCTTGCACAACAAGGATTTGCGGTCTTGATCCTGGATTTATATGGTTGCGGCGATAGTGATGGCGAATTTAAAGATGCAAGTTGGCTGCAGTGGAAAGAGGATCTTGGCGCGGCCTTCTCGTGGTTACTCCATCGTTGCGATGTGCCCGTCACTGTTCTTGGATTGCGTCTTGGAGCACTGCTAGCACTCGATTTTATTTGCGACGGAGTGCAACATGTCAATCAATTGATATTGTGGCAACCAGTGCTCAATGGCCAGCAATTTTTGACGCAATTTTTCCGCTTAAAGCTTGCCAATGATATTTTGAGTGGCAATAGCGAACAAAGTGGCGGCACGCTATCAATCAGACAGCAACTCAAAGACGGTGAAATCGTAGAGATCGCCGGATATGAGATTTCGTCTAAGCTCAGCAGCGCCATCGACGCATTAAATGCAACTACCTTTGTACCCCTAAATATTCCAGTTCATTGGTTTGAAATTCAAAATGATGCGCATTCAATCCTTCCGCCCGCGAAACAGAAAGTCTTCGATTTTTGGCAACATCATCAGATTGATGTTCACCTTAAACAGGTCTCTGGCACTGAATTTTGGATGACTCAAGAAATCTCTGTCTGCAATGAACTGGTAAATCGTACAACCAATTTTTTAGTTCAAGGCCAGGAATGAATTACGACGAACGTCCGCTTCGTTTTCAATGCCAGGATGCGTCCTTATTTGGCATTCTCAGCACTCCTAAAAATAGCGGTAAACGAGGCATATTGTTTGTAGTCGGCGGGCCACAGTATCGAGCGGGTAGCCACAGGCAATTTACTTTGCTGGCCAGACAATTTGCATCACATGGAATTCCAGCCATGCGCTTTGACTATCGTGGCATGGGTGACAGCGAGGGATCGCCAAGAGAATTTACCGCCATAGACGAAGATATTCGTGCTGCAGTGGATTGTTTTTTTCGAGAGGCACCTGAGATAAATGAACTTGTTCTGTGGGGACTTTGTGATGCGGCCTCTGCGGCACTATTTTATGCGCATCAGGATAGACGGATTAGCGGTCTTGTTTTACTCAATCCATGGGTAAGAACCGAACAAGGTGTCGCCAAAGCTTACTTGAAACACTATTATCTCGCGCGCCTATTTGATCGGCAACTATGGCGCAAAATAATTTCTGGGCAATTTGCATTGTTCACCGCGGTACGGTCATTGATGCAGCAAATCGCCAAACTTATGTTTCAGAAAAAGAAACAGTCGGATGATATCGAAGTTGGATTTTCAAACCAGGTCACTAATGATCTGCCAAAAAAAATAGAGAATAGCTTGCGCCTCTTCAAAGGGCGGACACTTTTTATTCTTTGTGGCAACGATCTCACGGCACAAGAATTTGCCGATCTGGCAGATGCATCCACAGGCTGGAAAGAACTCATGGCATCACCTAAAATTTCACGTCTGGATTTGGAAGAAGCCAATCATACATTTTCGCAAAAACGTTGGCGCGACCAAATTGGTCAATGGACTATCGATTGGCTAAAAATACAATAATCAGTTTTGATCAATGTCAGATTTAACAAAAATGTTACAAACTAGTGAGTATTAAGACTTGTAGTAAGCGCAGAGAAGCTAAATACTTCAGCTGGCTCAGCTATAATATGATCGCTTATTTGAAAGTCATTCCGCACAGTTTCAGCACCTCAACTTGTTTTACTCGGGTTCGTTTTCAACAATTTCAGTAGCATTTCACTTATCTATAATGTCATGACAAAGAAATCACCTATCGCCTTAGCTGCTTTACTTCTTGCTGTCGGCGCAGCAACTTTATCTCTTGTGCCGAATCCGGTGTTTGCGCAAGCATCGGCATCCGCAGCGGCTTCAGCGCCGAAAAACACCGTGCGTCCAGAAATGGGCAAGGCGTTTGGCGAAATGGAAAAATTAATCACCTCCAAGCAATTCCCTCAGGCTTTGGAAAAAATAAAAGAACTCGTTGCGTTTGAGAAAAAAACACCTTACGAAGAATTTGCCATTCAAAGATTGTATGCCGTGATTGCATCAAGTACAGCTAATACCGAACTTCTCGCTACCTCATTTGACTATATGATTGGCACCGATTTTATAACTCTGGCCGAAAAAATCAAATTCTCAGAAGGGATGACTGGAACTTACTACAATGAGAAAAAATATGACCAGTCCAAAAAGTGGGCCATGCGTACATTTGCACTGGATCAAAACAACAAGACAATCCGTGAATTACTTCCCCGTATCATGTACTTGCAAGATGATTACGCTGGCGCTGTTAAAGAACTTACTGTTCAATTAGACGCAGAGGAAAAAGCCAATAAAGTCCCTAGTTTTGAATTGTTACATTTGATCATCAGCTGTCATTTGAAGACAAAAAATATGGATGCCTACACATCCATATTAGAACGCATGGTCACTTATTATCCCAAAAAAGAATATTGGGGTGATCTGTTGTATCGGGTAATGGGCAAACCAACTTTTGCTGAGCGTTTGAGACTAGATTGGTACCGGTTATTATTGACGACAGATAATTTGGAAGACCCTGCACAATATGCAGAAATGGCGGAACTTGCTTTATTTGCTGGCCTCCCACTAGAAGCAAAAAAGATTGTTGATGCGGGATATGCGGCCAATTTATTAGGTACTGGCAAAGATGCTGCTAAACATAAGCCTTTGCGTGAAAAAGTGATTAAACAGGCGGCTGATGATGCCAAGGCAATGGAATCGGGCGACGCTGTTAAATCGATTAAAACAGGTATTGGCATGGTCAATACCGGTTACAACTATGTGCTTTATGGTCAATTTGAGAAGGGCATTGCCTTGATCGAGCAAGGTATCGCCAAAGGTGGTTTAAAAGCACCGGAAGAAGCTAAATTGCACTTAGGCATGGCCTATCTGCAGTCAGGGAATAAAACCAAGGCAGCAGAGGTATTTAAAACTATCCAAGGCACAGATGGAACTGCTGATTTAGGTAGATATTGGTTGCTGATCAAATAAGCGGTCAGGCTTCAAGTAAAAGTACCGCAAGCGTAAAATGCCGTTCAGTTAAAAGCTGAGCGGCATTTTTAATTTAAGTCTTGTAAAGTTTAGAGCGAGTTCTTACCTGGTTTTAGTAGTTTTAATATTCGAGATTGGCGCTCGCCTACAAAAATTGATGTACATGTAGATAGTGTTTACCTGACTCCAAAATACAAAAACGAACCGATCACATGCGCGACCGGTTCGTTTATTTTAAGTCGATCTCTAGACCTCAAACGTCCTGCAAAAAACCTATCTGAACGAAATTTCCGATATCCCAATGAGTTTTTATCAAGCTGTTTGCAGGCTTCTGCCCGAGCAAATTACTTCTTAGGTGCTTCTGCTGATGTTGCCGATGCTTCAGCTGGA
>JANYFV010000064.1 GCA_025359635.1 Undibacterium sp.
GAGTCAATTAAACAAAGCATCTCGTTCTCAAGCACCTTTTCCGTCATATTTTCAGCAATTGCAGTCATATTCAGTGCGCTCTTTGCGGTGCTCATTGCAAAATCTATTGTGACTCCACTTAATAACGCGGTAAACATTGCAATATGTGTAGCTGAAGGCGATCTGACAACGCGGATCGAAACGGGCGGTAGCGATGAAACGGGGCAGTTGTTGAAGGCACTGTTTGATATGAACAAAAGCCTGGTGGCGACGATAGGCCAAGTCAATGAAAGCGTCGATACCATCGCCACCGCATCCAGCCAAATTGCCTCTGGCAACGCTGATCTCTCGTCCCGCACCGAGTCACAGGCCAGTTCGCTAGAACAGACCGCCGCATCGATGGAAGAATTGACCTCTATCGTTAAAAAAAATGCCGATAATGCGCACAAAGCAAATCAACTTGTAGTCTCTGCATCTGATGTGGCAATACGGGGTGGTCATGTGGTGGGTGATGTTGTTAGCACCATGGGCTCCATCAAAGCCAGCTCAGGAAAGATCGTGGAGATTATCAGTGTGATTGATGGCATTGCGTTTCAAACTAATATTTTGGCCTTGAATGCGGCGGTTGAAGCCGCACGAGCCGGAGAGCAAGGGCGCGGGTTTGCAGTTGTTGCCTCAGAAGTGCGCAATCTTGCGCAACGAAGTGCAAGCGCAGCAAGAGAAATTAAAACCCTGATCGATAACTCGGTCGAGCAAGTGGAGTTGGGTAGTAAATTGGTCGATCAGGCAGGGCGCACGATGGAAGAGATCGTCTCTTCAGTTAAACATGTTGCTGAAATCATGAGCGAGATTGCAGCCGCCAGTCAGGAACAAAGCTCGGGTATAGAGCAAGTCAACCGTGCGATCTCACACATGGATGAAATGACACAACAAAATGCCGCGCTGGTAGAGCAAGCTGCCGCCGCAGCTGAGAGTATGCGAGATCAGGCCAAGGTTTTGGCGAATACTGTGCAAATTTTTAAACTAAGTCACTCATCGAAGAAGGCTGAACAGAGAACCGGCAAGGCGCAGCGGTTCAACACTGTGGCAAGGCAATTGCAAGGATAGACATGTCATTGGTTAACGCAGTCATTCAGTACCTATCGACGCTCTCGAATGGAAAGCTCATACTTTGGTGCTACCTGATTTGGTACCTCAATACCGTGTTATATCACTTTGATGCGTCTCTGAGTATATGGCTAAACTCAGCCGGCATCAGCGCAGTGATTGGCGTCGCGCTTATCCTGAGTGTTGGCGGAAACAGCGCTATGCGAGCGGATAAGTGGCAAACTTTCCGGCTGTTCGCGATGCCATTTTGCGTATCAAGTTTCTCTTCGTTGATCAAAGGGCGAGGATTCGTTCTGATCTTTCCGCCCTCTGCTCCTGAGTTGGCCAGCGCTGTCGTTTTATGTCTCGCCTTTGCCACGATAGTTGTTGGACTTAGACAGGCGCAGCAATAATGCGGGCATACTCAAGCCCTGGAGGTATCCGGAGTTGTGCTAGCTACAGTTAAAGAGCGGGGATATTTTCGTCCATTGAGAAATACCCCCATGAAGGTGCTGCGCACCAAGTAGTGATAGCTGGTGAGCAGCGGCACTCCGGTGATGAACAGCATTAGCGTAAGCGTTACCGACCAGCGCAACATCCACGCATGCGATAGCCAGACGATGGGCGAATGGATGAGATACATCCAGTACGACGCATCCGTCAGATAGCGTCAGCCTGCCTTGGGGGTATCGAGAAAGCGTACCGCGATGCGCCACGTAAGTTGTGCTAGCGGTTGAAGCTCAAAAGAAAAATGAAACCTGCTTGGTTTTAGTGATTGCTAGGGGATTTTCTTGGTACGCTTATTTTCGTGCTTGCTTTCACGTATCAACAGGTGCCAGCGTTCCAGGTTGCGATCGACTATTGGTTGTATGGCACCTTGTCGTTTTAATTCAGCTAAGCGACGATCGAAGGCTGGAAGGTGTTTGATACAAGGGCTGCTCTTGACGAATCCCATGTAGTTGTACGATTGTGTGACAGATGGGTTAAGTGCCATGAACTCGGCGTCCAGTTCGTGCTCCAGGATATATGCCATGCCGGTGTAGAAACCCGTAATGAAATAATCGATACGGCCTAGTGCCATTTTTTTGAAACTCGATTCTGGCAGTGGTGCCGCATCTATCGTCAATTGCGTTTCCATAAATTTATCAAAGCCATCGCCGAATTGATTGCCCAATGTGACTCCGCCGCGTTTCCCCTTTAAGTCTTCCCACTTGGTGTATTTAAAATTCGAGGCGCGCGGTACGAAGACAACGATAGGGTTGGCGAACGCGGCGGTGGAGGTAAATTCAAGGTAGCGCCTTCGCTCGGGGGTATTTTTTAAGCTGACTACCATGTCGATGTTGCCTTTTTCAGCATTGAACAAGACTCGTTTCCAAGGGCCTACATATCTGACTTCGTAAGGTACGCCCAGGTCGTCCAAAATGCGCGTGGTGACTTCAATGCTGGCGCCCTGGAGCGTAGCGCCGTCATACCAATGCAAAGGCGGATAAGCCGGATCAGCAGAGATGATGATTTTTTTGCATTCTTGCGCCAACGCAGCATTGGAGAGCAAGAGACTTAAGGTAAACCAGCAGGCTGCAGCTAGACCATAGAGCTGAAGTCTGGCGGCAGTGATGTTGAAATTTTTCATATGGGAGTTTTTTGCGGGCGGATACGATTGTAATCGCAAAACAGCTGTGGGCTTGGATTTGATTATTTTGCGTGAGTGTCGCACGAGCTTCTGTCTAGATATGCCGCATTCATATACTTAATTCTAATTTATTCATATTTATGGTTTAGCTAAGACGTTTAAGATTGGAACTGTAATTTAGCCAAGCTCGAAGCCAAGCTCGACGCCAAGCTCGGCCATTTCCGACCAATTCCGACAAATTTAGATTTCACCTATTCCATGAAAATCACCAAGCTCACTACATATCGTGTCCCACCGCGCTGGATGCTGCTTAAAATTGAAACCGATGAAGGCGTTTTTGGCTGGGGCGAGCCTGTCATTGAGGGGCGCGCGCGCACCGTGGAAGCGGCTGTGCACGAGATGTCGCCTTACCTGATCGGACAAGATCCGGCGCGCATTAATGACCTGTGGCAAGCCATGTACCGTGGCGGATTTTATCGCGGTGGCCCGATACTGATGAGTGCAATTGCCGGTATCGATCAGGCGTTGTGGGATATCAAAGGCAAGGTGCTGGGTGTGCCGGTGTATGAGCTATTGGGTGGCTTGGTGCGCGACCGCATGAAGACGTATAGCTGGGTCGGTGGCGATCGGCCGGATGACGTGATTGCCGGTATCCGTAAATTGCGCGAAGCCGGTTTTGATACCTTTAAGATGAATGGCACTGAAGAATTCGGCATGATCGATAGCGCGGCAAAGGTCGATGCGGCAGTCGGGCGTATCGCCGAGATTCGCGGTGCTTTCGGTAACGAGATTGAATTCGGTATCGATTTCCATGGCCGGGTTGCTGCGCCTATGGCCAAAGTTTTACTGCGCGCGCTGGAGCCGTATCGTCCCTTGTTTGTTGAAGAGCCGGTGCTGGCCGAGCAGTCTGAATATTATCCGCGTCTGGCTGAGAGTACCTCGATTCCGCTGGCGGCAGGTGAGCGCATGTATTCGCGTTTTGATTTCAAGCGGGTGTTTCAGCAAGGTGGTATCGCGATCGTGCAGCCCGATTTATCGCACGCTGGCGGAATTACCGAATGCGTCAAGATTGCAGCCATGGCCGAGGCGCATGATATTGCGCTGGCACCGCATTGCCCGCTCGGGCCGGTGGCTTTGGCGGCCTGTTTGCAAGTCGATTTTGTTTCGCATAACGCGGTGCTGCAAGAGCAGAGTATGGGCATCCATTACAACCAGGGCGCAGAGCTGCTCGACTATGTAATCAACCGCGAAGATTTCAAGATTGTCGATGGCTATATTTCTCCGTTGCCTAAACCCGGCTTGGGTGTGGTGGTGGATGAAGAGCGTGTGATCGAGGCCAGCCGTAATGCGCCCGACTGGCGCAATCCTTTGTGGCGTCATCAAGATGGCAGTGTCGCGGAATGGTAAACGAGATTGCTGAAAATTACGAAGCCATGTATGCAGCGCGCCTGATCGGTGTGGACTGGGGCAGCACCGGGTTGCGTATTTTTTTGATTGGCGCTGACGGAGTTTTGTTGGCGACACGTTCGGCGGCACAAGGTGCATCGGTGTTGAAAGGTGCAGGCGCTTTTGCCGAGGCATTAAATCAATTGGCCGGTGATTGGCTGCAGTTCCGTGGCAATACAGAACAGTGTTTGCCTGTTGTCGCCTGCGGCATGGTGGGCAGCCAGCATGGATGGCAAGAGGTCGCGTATGTGCATTGTCCGGCCGATGCTGGTCAGCTTGCGGCAGGTTTGTCTAAGGTTAACGGCGTGTCCTTGCAGATAGCGCCCGGCTTGATGTTTAGCTCTGATGCTTTACCGCCAGATGTGATGCGCGGTGAAGAAACGCAGATACTCGGCGCGCTACATTTGCAACCGGCATTAGCGGCTGCAGCTTGCATCGTGATGCCGGGTACGCATTCTAAATGGGCACAAATTAAAGAGGCTCAGGTGCAGGGTTTTGCGACGCACATGACCGGTGAATTATTTGCCGTGTTGCGCCAGCATTCTGTGTTGGGGCGTTTGATTCCATCAGAAGCTACTGAAGTTGCAGAGCAAACCAATTCGGCATTTTTGGCCGGTGTGGATGCTGCACGTGATGACGGTAAATTAGGTTTGGGCCATCAGCTATTTGCCGTGCGTACTTTGGGTTTGACCGGACAATTATCCAATGATGCTTTGGCCGATTATTTGTCTGGTTTGCTGATAGGCCATGAACTGCTGGCAGGTCTGGCCTGGCGTGAATCGGCTGGCTTGAGTGGTGCGCCTTTAGTGTTGGTCGGCGAGCCGTCTCTGTGTGAACGCTATGTTCAGGCGTTTGCGCGCTTTGATACGCAAGTCGATACCGTACTACCGAATACAGCGCCGGCCGGGTTGTGGCATCTGGCGTCGGCTGCCGGTTTGGTGTCGTCCACGAATACATCTTTACCCTCAGTTGCTATGGAAGTTTCATGATGAATCAAGAACCCTCTCTTTTTGAGCGCGCTTTTGCAGAACTGCCCTTGGTGGCAATCTTGCGCGGCATACAGCCGCATGAAGTTGAAGCGGTGGCACTGACCTTGTATGCCGAAGGGTTTCGTATTATTGAAGTGCCGTTGAATTCGCCACAAGCGCTCGATTCCATCGCCCGCTTAAGTCGTTGCATGCCTGCTGATACGCTGCTGGGTGCGGGCACGGTGCTGAGTATCGAAGCGGTGCAGCAGGTGCGTGATGCGGGCGGTGCCATCATCGTCATGCCACATGCCGACATCAAGGTGATTGCCGCAGCTAAACAGGCCGGCATGTTTTGTGTGCCAGGTGTGGCAACACTGACCGAAGCATTCGCCGCGCTACACGCCGGTGCCGATGCAGTGAAACTCTTCCCGGCAGAACTGGTACTGCCATCAGTCATGAAGGCGATGCGTGCGGTACTGCCAGCGAGTTTGCGTTTGCTGCCGGTAGGTGGCATTACGCCTCAGGGTATGGTGGCATATTATCGTGCCGGAGCCGCCGGTTTTGGGCTGGGTGGCGCGCTGTATGCACCAGGTATGAGCGTGGCTGAAGTTGCGCAAAGGGCACGTGATTTTGTGACTGCACTGGCTCAATTGCGGGCTTAGATTTCGTCATTCCCGCCGACGCGGGAATGACGTGAATTGAGGTTGAAGTTGATGTTGATGTTGATGTTGAACTAAGAATTCCGCTGATGAGCTGCCATTTGTGCAGGGCAGAAAATGGATCAGAAATGAACGTTGTCTGAGCGTAGCGAGTTTCGTTCATTTCCCATTTTTTGCCCTGCGCAAATGGGAACCCGAAGGGCAGCGAATGCGGTCGCCTTCTTTTGCTTACATTTTCTTGGCGAAGCAAGAAAAGTAAGTAGCTGCCGGTCTACCACCGGCCGGCACTCCTAAATGGACGCTACGCGATGTGAAAGATCTGGATTTCCGCCTACGCGAGAATGACTGCAAAAAAACGCGCAAGAATGACAAAATAAATAAAGAGACACACTATGCAAAACAAAATCAAACATTTCAGCCTGCTACCACTAGCCGCAGCACTCATGCTAGCCTCAGTAGTGCGCGCACAAACCGTCTTGCAAATCGATGCCAGCGCACCGACACCTAAGCCAACTACCGGCCATTTGCACATGGGCACAGCAGTCTCGCCTAAAGGCGAACGTCTGGATATCAATAGCCAATATTTAAGCCGCAATGGCCAGCCATGGTTGCCAGTAATGGGCGAGTTTCATTACTCGCGTAGCCCGGCAGAACGCTGGGAAGCCGAGCTGCAAAAAATGAAATCGGCCGGTGTCAATGTGGTTGCCAGTTATGTGATCTGGAATCATCACGAAGAGCAAGAAGGGCAATTTAACTGGAAGGGCAATCGCGATTTGCGTCGCTTTATCCAGCTATGCGCCAAGGTCGGTCTGGATGTGGTGGTGCGGGTTGGCCCATGGGCGCATGCCGAGGCGCGTTACGGCGGAGTGCCGGATTGGGTGGTGAATGCCATGCCGACGCGCGCAAATGATGCGCAATATATGCAGTATGTCGAGCGTCTGTATGGACAGATTGGCCAGCAAATAAAGGGCCAGCTGTGGAAGCAAGGCGGGCCCGTGATCGGCATCCAGTTAGAGAATGAATACAACCTCAGCGGCCCGGGTCAGGGCGCGGCACATATCAGCAAACTCAAAGCCTTTGCCTTGAAGGCGGGCATGGATGTGCCTATGTACACCGTCACTGGCTGGGATCAGACGGTCTATCCTTCAGGTGAAGTGACGCCGGTGTTTGGCGGCTACCCGGATGAACCCTGGGCGGTCAGCACTAAAGAATTAGCGCCGAATGAAACCTATGCGTTCCGCTTTGATAGCCGCGTCAGTGGCGATCTGGGCGCACAAACTAAAGCCGAAGGCAAGGGCACGGCCGAATCCGATATGGCTTTGACGCCTTTCCTCGGTGCTGAATATGGCGCGGGCTTGCCTGCCATGTACCGCCGCCGTACCTTGGTCTCGCCGGACGATATCGGTGCGATGCTGCCGGTGCAGCTAGGTTCGGGCGTGAATTTGCTCGGTTATTACATGTTTCACGGCGGGCGTAATCCTACTGGCCGGACCTCGATGGAAGAGAGCTCACTGAGTGGCGGCTACAACGACACGCCGATGATCAGCTACGATTTTCAGGCACCGCTGGGGCCGGATGGCCAGCAGCGCGAAGTGTTAACGCGTTTGCGTCCGTATCATTATTTCTTGCAGGATTTCGGCGCACGACTGGCACCGATGACAGTGCGTAAACCGGATGTAGTGCCGGCTTCGGCGGCTGAATTGATGAGTCCGCGTTTTAGCTTGCGCAGCCAAGGCGATAGCGCTTTTCTGTTCGTGAATAATCATGTGCGCCAGTACGCTATGCCGCTGCAAAAGCAATTGCGTTTTTCGGTTAAATTGCCGGGCCAGACTTTGCTGTTTCCGCAAAAGCCAGTTGATGTCGTCGACGGTAGTTATTTCATGTGGCCAATCAACTTTGATCTGGACGGCACACGCTTAAGCTACGCCACGGCGCAACCGGTGGCACGTCTCGATAATGGCAAGAGTGGTGTGCTGTATGTGTTTGCTGCGAGCAAAGGCATACCAGTGGAGCTGGGTTTTGATGCCAGCGTGGCAAA
>JANYFV010000066.1 GCA_025359635.1 Undibacterium sp.
GAATTTTCGATGAACGTATTTTTGGCTTTTGACCAGGCAGAATTTCGGCATGATCAGCCGCCAGAGTCTGGACCCGAATTCCACACTGTACCTCGTCTCAAACACGCATTGGCCGATAAAATGGCCCAACGAGTAAGGTTAGATTGTGATCGCAAAGCGATCCACGATCTAAACCGTTTGTTGGACGAGCCCGATTTATTTGTGGGAATTTTAGGATGGGCTATGCAAATAGCTTTTGTGCGCTGTGCGATTTTTGATGCGGTTTGAGCTTGACACAATCTGGGCGATGGCATCATTGATTTGTTTTGACTGCGACCTCTTTGTTTTCTATTTTTTCCCTGTATTTAAACCGCGTTTTGGCGGTTTTTTTCTTCATTTTCGCTGATTGAAGGCGAGCGCATCCCTCCGTCATTCGACGGTGATTTTTTGTAATAGGCCGCGCTTACCTGGTCGCCTCCGCGGCCATCGCTGTGACTTTTGTTTTGCTTGCATCACTTTCGCTGTGTGATCGAATACGTGTTTGCACAATCCGTTTGATCCCACCACAACAAGCGCAAATCATGGCAGGTCTGGGTTTGGGTTGGATCGCTTGTAGATGTACTCTCAACAGAATTTGCAACAAGCGGATTTGTCGTTTGCCATTGGGGTGAAGGAATCCATAGTTGCGGGCGCGACGAAATCCTTTAGGAAGTATGTGTTGTAGTAATAAGCGTAAAAATTCCACACCCGTGACGGTTCTGATCGCCACTTTCTTTGTTTTGGAATCGATATAACGAAAGCGCACGTGTTGCTCGTCGCAAGAGAGAATGTCCTTTTCTTGTATGACACCTCGGTACAGATACCGACCCAAGTAGGCGATGGCCTTGGCACCGCTGCCAACTGATTTGCAGTCGACCACCCAATGATCCGTAATCCCTTTCGGTACGATAAACCCTAGTTTGGTGATGCCATCTAACATCTTGGCACGAAAGACTTTAGCAAGTGCCTTGTGATTAAAAAGATACTTGCTTCGTTTGGTTCGCCAGCGTTGTTGCCGCACATTGATTGCGCCACTGGGCACCACCATGTGCACGTGCGGATGGAAATCGAGGCGTCGATTATGCGTATGCAGTACCGCGATCGCTCCCGCGCTTCCCTGTAAGGTTTTATCATGCTCGCTAAAGGTGTTGACAGTGTCCCAGGCATTCTTCATGAGCAAATCATAGAGTAATTTTTGCTGTTGCCACACCAGTGCTCGCCATTCTTTGGGTAAGGTAAATGTGAGCATGAAATAATTCACAGGGAGTTGTTTGGCTTGCTGTTGTTCTATCCAGCGCTGCGACTCATGGGCTTGGCAATGCGGGCAAGATCGGTGTCCGCAAGAATGCGGCACATACTCGGTTTTACAACACGCCTCACATTGCACTTGCATCTGCGCAGCAAGCGTCGTTCGACAGCGCTTAAACGCATTCAGGGCACAGTGCTGACTTGGGAGAAGTGTCGCACCATAGGTTTGACGAAAGTCATCTTCAAACCGATGCAGGATATCGATCAAGCGGATCATTTGATTTCTCCCCAATGGATGTCGAGTGTGCTCATCAAGAGATTGAGTCGTTCAACCGCGGTTTCGGTTTGATGACTGGTCAGATGCGTGTAACGCGTGGTCGTGAGGATGGATTGATGACCGAGAAATTGCTGTAGGTCGGAGAGATTAATGCCTGCTTCGATACAGTGCGTGGCGTAACTATGTCTTAGACTATGGGGCGAAATTCTTTTTTTAAACCGATATCGCCGCACACGGCGCGCAAGGCTTTTTGTACACCACCATCATCTAAGTGAGATGGCGCAAGATGCGCTTTCTTCAACCCGCCAGCACGATTGGGAAAGAGCAAACTCGGATGTCGATGTACCGCCCAAAATTGACGCAGCACCGTCAAAGTAGAACCAGGTAAGGGCACGAAACGATCACGATTGCCTTTCGCGTCCCGAATTTGCACCCGCAAGCGATCTGCATCAATATCAGCCACTTGCAAACGCAGACCTTCACCAAGGCGCAAACCAAGACTGTAAAGCACATAAAAAAATACACGATAACTGAGCACCTTGGTGTGGGTAACAATCTGCTGCATTTGCTCTATCGTGACGATGTCGGGCAAGCGCTGGCTGTGGGGCGCTTTCACTAAATGCGGCGCAGGCCAGTCTTGATGTAAGACTTTACTGTAATAAAATTTGAGCCCATACAAATCGTGTTTGAGTGTGCTCCACGAATGTGTACTGAGCAATTGCGAAAAATACTGTGTCAATTGTACTTCGGTTAAGGCATGGATTTGATAGTCAAAATATCGACCAGCTCGGCGCACACCTTGCGAATACGCTTCAATTGTTTTAGGTCGAAAACCAGCAAGCTTGAGTCGCTGGAGATGGGTTTGGTAACGGGTTTCAAAGTCGGTTGGCCACTCGCTATTCATGAACAATTCTCCTCAAAATAAAGCCTTCACCTTTGAAGGCTTGAGATAGAATTGTAGTTTTGAATTTCGGAGTTGGTATGTTTTGTTTTCTCCGCGTAGCGGCTTCGTCCAACCAGGCCATCGACAGGCATGACACGCGCCTCGGCGTAAGCGCCCACGGGCCGCCCTGCATACGCAACACGGTCGCCAGGTTTTACATGACTAACGCCGGCACCAACAGCTTCGACAATACCAGCGCCCTCCATCCCCAAACCACCAGGCAGAGGTTGCGGATATAAACCGGTACGAAAATACACGTCAATAAAATTCAACCCGCAAGCTTTATGTCGCACCAGCGCTTCACCAGGACCTGGCTCATTCAAATCAACATCAACATATTCCATGACTTCGGGTCCACCGACTTGGTGCATTCTGATCGTTTTTGTCATTTCATCCCCTTATTTTTTTTCTTACTCAGTAAATACATACCCGTTAACACTAAAACTGTACCAGCCAATTGCCAGCTAGTGATAACTTCACCCAGCAGTAAGCTGCCTAAAAATAGGGTCGATACCGGCCCTATCATTCCGGCCTGCGATGTTGTTGCAGCACCGATTCGTTGCACCGCAAACATCGTTAAAAATACCGGAAAAACCGTACAAAAAATCGCATTCACCAACGATAGCCAATACACCGCAGAAGGTTGATTCAACATCGCCACAGGGCGCAATGCAAAAAATTGCGTAATACAAGCCACACTCGATACACACATGGCATATGACACTAGTCGCAATGAACCCAGCCGCACGACTAACTGCCCTGATTGAATCAGGTAAAGTGCATAGGCAATTGCAGCTCCGAGAACAAGCACCGAACCCAACATGACCTGTCCCCCACCAAATTTCAAATCATGCAAAAACACCAGCACAATGCCCAGGTAAGAAACTCCCAAGGCCGCCCATTCTATCCGGCTCACTTGTCGCTTTAAAAACACCGCAGAGATCAAGAGCACAAACGAAGGCGTCAAAAAAAGAATCAACCTTTCCAGACCCGCGCTAATGTATTGCAAACCCAAAAAATCTAAAAAACTGGAAAGGTAATAACCCACTAAGCCCAGAGCGATCAAACGCCCGCGATCAAGCCAGGAAAGTCGACCACCTTTGCACGCCTGCCAGATCGCAATCAGGGCGAATATGGGAAGAGAAAACAACATACGAAAGGCAATCAAAGTCACCGCATCAACGTGATACCGATAAATTAACTTGGCGACGATGGCTTTGGTAGAAAACAATACTGCCGCGAAAACGGCTATCGCCAGACCGGTCAAATAATGTCGTCGGTCGCGAAGCTGATGGTGTGTGTTGTTCATGGCTAGCATTGTAAAGACTTATATAAAGTGCCGCTAAACGTCAAAGCGATATCGAAAATGTCTGCATCAGCACTTGAAGGTCAGTGTTAGTCAGCGTTATCAGGCAGCAACATCAAAAAATTTCATTTTTACAAATTATTTTGCAGTTATCAGTGATTTTGACATGAGTATGACTGGTTTATAGTGGAATTTGAATAAAATCAATATGTTAGAATAGCACCCTTCATTATAAAACTGAAGCTACGCCGACTTGCCAGAACAATAAGGTAGAGAAGCTGAACTTTGGTCAATCTAGAGAGAGCGATCATGGCTGGACATAGTAAATGGGCAAATATCAAGCATAAGAAAGCGGCGACCGATGCCAAGCGTGGCAAAGTCTGGACCCGTCTTATTAAGGAAATTACCGTTGGTGCGCGCATGGGTGGCGAAGATATCAGCACCAATCCGCGTTTGCGCCTTGCGGTAGACAAAGCGGCAGATGCAAATATGCCTAAAGAAAACGTCACGCGCGCGATACAACGCGGCGCGGGCACTTTGGAAGGTGCCAATTATGAAGAAGTGCGCTATGAAGGTTATGGTGTAGGCGGCGCAGCAGTTGTGGTTGACTGCATGACCGACAATCGCGTCCGTACGGTGGCTGAAGTACGTAATGCATTTAATAAAAATGGCGGGAATATGGGCAATGAAGGTTCCGTTGCGTTCCTGTTCACCCATTGCGGCCAGATGTATTTCGCCCCCGGTACGAATGAAGACGCCTTGATGGAAGCCGCATTGGAAGCTGGTGCCGATGATGTCACCACCGATGATGAAGGCGGTATCGAGGTATTGACGCCACCGCACGACTTATCGGCAGTCAAAGACGCACTCGCAAAAGCCGGATTTAAATCAGAGATGGCCGAAGTCGTGATGAAGCCACAAACAGAAACCATGATTGCTGGCGATGACGCGGTAAAAATGCAAAAATTAATCGATGCGCTGGAGAATCTGGACGACGTTCAGGAAGTATTTACCAATGTCATTTTTGAAAATTAATTCAGAAAACTAATTCAATAGAACAGAAACATCTATGAAAATTCTCGTTGTTGGTTCCGGTGGACGTGAACATGCCCTAGCCTGGAAACTCGTGCAATCTGATCGTGTGCAGACTGTATTCGTGGCACCTGGCAATGGTGGCACAGCCTTACATCCGCATCTGAAAACGCTGCCAATCAGCGACCCTGTTGCTTTGGCCGATTTCGCTGAGCAAGAGAAAATCGAGATCACGGTGGTTGGGCCTGAAGTCCCTTTGGCTGCCGGTATCGTGAATATTTTCCGTGCCCGCGACTTGAAAATTTTTGGCCCGACTAAAGAAGCCGCACAGCTGGAAAGCTCCAAGGATTTCGCCAAGTCATTTATGCAGCGTCATGCCATACCAACCGCTGAATATCAGACTTTCTCTGATTTGCAAGCGGCACATGCTTACATCGATCTCAAAGGCGCACCTATCGTTATCAAGGCCGATGGTTTAGCGGCCGGCAAAGGCGTGGTCGTCGCGATGAGCCTGGATGAAGCACATGGCGCGGTTGACATGATGTTGTCCGACAATAGTTTAGGTGACGCCGGTGCACGGGTGGTGATTGAAGAGTTCTTACATGGCGAAGAAGCCAGTTTCATCGTCATGGTTGATGGTAAAAATATCTTGCCTCTGGCCACCAGCCAGGATCATAAACGCTTGCTCGATGATGATCTGGGGCCAAATACTGGTGGTATGGGTGCGTACTCACCAGCGCCGATCGTCACGCCAAAATTGCACTCCAGAGTCATGCGTGAAATTATCCAGCCTACGGTACAGGGGATGGCAAAAGATGGCATCGTGTTTACCGGTTTTCTGTATGCTGGTTTGATGATAGACGAGCAAGGAAATCCAAAAACATTGGAATTCAATTGCCGCATGGGCGACCCGGAAACACAGCCCATCATGGCACGCTTGAAAACCGATCTGGTGACTGTCATGGAGCACGCGGTAAATGGCTCCCTCGATACGATAGAGCTGGAGTGGGACAGGCGCACGGCAATGGGCGTCGTGATGGCGGCATCTGGTTACCCTGATGCGCCGCGCAAAGGCGATATTATTTCTGGCATCCCTGCTGAAACCGCTGATTGCGTCACCTTTCATGCAGGCACCTCGCTTACCGATGGGCGTTTGAGCACAAATGGCGGGCGGGTCTTATGCGTGGTCGGCTTAGGCGACACGGTCAAGTTAGCGCAAAAAAATGCCTATGAAACAGTCGAAAAAATTCATTTCGACGGAGCACAATATCGTCGCGATATCGGCTGGCGCGCACTCAATAAAAAACATTAAGTATTCGCATCCATGACCGATTCTGTCTCTGTAAAAAATTACCTGCTTGATCTGCAAGCTCGCATTGTGGCGGCCATGGAAGCCGTGGATGGTAATTCATTTCTCACCGATAGCTGGGAGCGGCCAGAAGGCGGCGGTGGAATTTCACGCGTCATAGAAGAAGGCAAGGTATTTGAACGTGGCGGGGTAAATTTCTCTCACGTGATGGGCAACAATCTGCCACCGTCGGCCGCCGCAAGCAGGCCAGAATTAGCCGGCAGGAAATGGGAGGCCATGGGGGTTTCGCTGGTTTTGCATCCACGTAACCCATATGCGCCTACCGTTCACATGAATGTGCGTTTCTTCACGACCTATGCTGAAGGCACACCGGCGGTTTGGTGGTTTGGCGGCGGAATGGATCTGACGCCTTATTATGGATTTATCGAAGACGCGCAGCATTTTCACCAGACCTGTAAAAATGCTGTCAGCCCGTTTGGCGCTGATCTGCACCCACGTTTTAAGAAATGGTGTGATGAGTATTTTTACCTGAAACACCGCAAGGAAGCGCGCGGCGTTGGCGGCATCTTTTTTGACGATTTTAATGAGTTTGATTTTGAGGCAAGTTTTGCCATGACCAGAAGTGTCGGTGATGCATTTATCCCGGCCTATCAAGCTATTCTTGAAAAACGTAAAGATATCGCCTATGGTGAAGGCGAACGTGATTTCCAGGCTTACCGTCGCGGACGATATGTTGAATTTAATCTGGTGTTTGATCGCGGTACGCTATTTGGCCTGCAATCTGGTGGCAGAACTGAATCGATATTGATGTCGATGCCACCTATCGTTAAATGGCGCTATGACTGGAAACCAGAAGCAGGCAGTGCTGAAGCCAAGCTCACAACAGATTTTTTGGTACATAAGGAATGGGTATAAACACGCATCGATGCGTATTGGTGTTTGGTGGTAGCTTTGACCCAGTTCATAGCGGACATGTGGCACTTGTACAGTATTTTGTAGCCCGGTTGCAGCCGCAAGAATTGCGCCTTATTCCAACTGGGCAGCCGTGGCAAAAAAATGCTCTGGTTGCAAGTGCGGAAGACCGTATAGAAATGCTGAAGCTGGCATTGACCAGCGAAGTCGAAGTACCCATAGTAATAGACCAGCAAGAGATTCAACGAGCGGCGCGGCAACAATCGAATTACAGCATAGACACCTTGAACCAGCTTAGGACTGAATTGGGCGAACAAGCTTCTATCGTTTTTCTAATCGGCTCAGATCAATTACAAAATTTGTATACCTGGAAAGACTGGCGGCAATTGTTTACTCTGGCACACATATGCGTAGCCACCAGACCAGGATTTAGTATCGACGAAAACAGTATCAACAGTGAAGTGGCAAAAGAATGGAGCGAACGAAGCGCAACACTACAGGAAATTAAGCTGAAGCCTGCAGGCAAAACCTTTATTGCACATGATTTGGCATGGGATGTATCCGCCACCGACATCCGCCTTGAATTGAAGCAAAAACAGCAAACAACATCGCTAATACCAGCCAAGGTGTTAGACTATATTCAACAACATCATTTATACAGATAAATACAGATCCTATGGACATCAAAAAATTACAAACATTAGTCGTTGAAGCGTTAGAAGACGTCAAGGCACAAGATATTCAAGTCTTTGACACGGTACACTTAACCAGCCTGTTCGATCGCGTCGCGATTGCATCCGGTACATCCAATCGCCAAACTAAGGCGCTCGCTGCGTCGGTACGTGATGCAGTAAAAGAAAACGGCGGCGAAATCGTCGGCATGGAAGGTGAAACCACCGGTGAATGGGTACTGGTCGATCTGGGCGACATGGTTGTCCACATCATGCAACCGGCGATTCGTGCTTACTATCGCCTGGAAGAACTCTGGGGCGAAAAAGAAGTTAAATTTGGCGCGGCCAAACGTACCGTCAAAGGTTTGGCGAAAGCCTCTGAACCAGAAGATGAAACTAGCGAAAAACCAAAGCGCGCCAGCCGCAGCAAAGCCGTGCCAGTTGAAGTAACGCCAGACATGATGGCGATTCAGACGACGTTGGATGATGACGTCAAGAAACCAGCACGCAAACCGCGCGTGCTTAAGACTGCAGTTGATGGCGCTGCTGCAAAACCGGCGCGCAAGCCTGCTGCCAGCAAAACTGCCGGCACGACTAAAACGAGTACTGCTGCGCCGGTCAAGAAACCACGTCTCAAAACACCAGCTGGTGCCCGCGTCAAAGTCGCTTCAACCAAGACCGCAACCGCATCCGCCAAGCAAGCCGCCACCAAGCGTGCCACAACGCGTAGCAAAACTGCATCTTAAGGTTTATCTAGACAACGGTGCTCAGCATCGATGGTAAAGCAAGCGGTAATGTTCAATTACTGCTTGCTTTTTTTTCGGGTCGGTTGCGCCAACTCCATCTCAGTCCACCTTCAATTTCACAACGCTCATGCAACTCATCATCGCCGCCGTTGGTCATAAGATGCCAGCCTGGATAGAAATCGCATATCAAGAATATGCCAAGCGCATGCCACCCGAATGCAGAGTAAGCATCAAAGAAATCAAACCGGTAGAACGTTCTGGCAGTAAAACGGCCGAGACTGTGATGGCGCTAGAGCGTACGCGGATAGAATCGGTCATACCCAAAAACGCCCGCGTCATCGCACTCGATGAACATGGTAAAGATCTCACTTCTGTCGGGCTGTCGCAACAACTCACGCTATGGCAACAGGATGGCCGTGATGTGGTTTTTGTGATTGGCGGCGCCGATGGACTCGATGCGCAATTCAAGGCCAAGGCCGATATGTTGATCCGTATTTCCAGCCTGACTTTACCGCATGGCATGGTGCGGGTATTGCTTGCCGAGCAGTTATACCGTGCCTGGTCGATTACACAAAATCACCCTTATCATAGAGTATGATTCCAGTACTAACTTTAGTTTCCGGAGGAATTATGACTCTCACTCCAAATAAAATGCAAAACAAAATTTACCTCGCTTCAAAGAGCCCACGTCGTCGTGAGCTCTTGCGTCAGGTCGGCATAGAATTTGAATTATTGCTATTGCGTGATGCAATGCCACGCGGTCCCGACGTAAGTGAAATTGTCTTGCCGAATGAATTACCGGAAATCTATGTAGCCCGCGTCACACAGGAAAAAGCCAGCGCAGCGTGGTCGCATATGCAGGCACGCAGATTGCCCTTTCATCCTGTTTTGGCTGCAGACACTACCGTCGTAATTGAGCAGCAAATACTCGGCAAACCCGCTAATCAAGGCGAGGCAATCCAGATGTTAAGACGCTTATCAGGCAAAACACATCAGGTTCTCACTAGCCTGGCGGTACAGCATCAAGACGCCAGATTTCATTGCACGCAATCGTCTGATGTTACTTTTGCGGCTATGACTGACGAGCAAATACTGGCCTACTGCGCGACACAAGAACCTTATGACAAAGCTGGTGGCTATGGCATACAGGGCTTGGCGGCACGCTTTATTTCTCACATCAGCGGCAGCTATTCTGGCATCATGGGACTACCTCTATTTGAGACGACTGCATTGTTACGACAGGCAGGTATTCAACTTCCCTAATTTCTTAATTTATGAGCGAAAATCTCCTCATCAACGTCACGCCGCAAGAAACCCGAGTTGCCCTTATTTTTCAGGGCGCGGTACAAGAACTCCATATTGAACGCACTTTATCGCGTGGATTAGTCGGGAATATTTATCTCGGAAAAGTCGTCCGCGTTCTGCCTGGAATGCAATCTGCCTTCATCGATATTGGCCTTGAAAGGGCCGCTTTTTTACATGTTGCCGATATCTTTGATGCACGCACTCCAGCGCAAGAAGGCAGCCCGAATAGCAATGTCCTGACACCAATAGAAAAGCTCTTGTACGACGGCCAGTCTGTCACCGTGCAGGTGGTTAAAGACCCGATAGGGACCAAAGGTGCGCGCCTTTCTACCCAGATCTCTATCGCTGGGCGCATGCTGGTCTATCTGCCGCAAGATTCTCACATCGGTATCTCACAGCGCATAGAAAATGAAGCCGAGCGAGAGGCTCTGCGCAGCAAAGTTAAGAGCCTGCAGCAGCCAGACGAAAAAGGCGGTTTTATTGTCCGCACCATGGCAGAGGATGCCTCAGATCAAGATCTTAAGACCGATGTGGAATACCTGCGTCGCACCTGGTCAAGCATCACGCAATTGGCAAAAACCCAGCCCAGCACCACCCTACTTCATCAAGATCTGAATCTGGCGCAGCGCGTCATGCGTGATTTTGTTAATGAAGAGACCGACAGCATACAAATAGATTCAAGAGAAAATCACCTGATGCTGGTTGAATTCGCCAAAACTTATACTCCTTCTGTATTGCCAAAACTGCAGCACTATACGGGCGAACGCCCGCTATTCGATCTGTACGGCGTAGAAGAAGAGATAGAACGGGCGCTGGGCAGGCGCGTCAATCTTAAATCGGGCGGTTATCTGATTATCGATCAAACCGAAGCCATGACCACGATAGATGTGAATACTGGTAGCTTTGTAGCGGGTCGTAATTTTGACGATACCATCTTCAAAACCAACTTGGAAGCGGCGCTTGCCATTGCGCGCCAACTGCGCCTGCGTAACTTGGGGGGCATTATCATCCTTGACATTATCGACATGGAGAATGAAGAACACAAAACCGCTGTATTAGCCGAACTCAACAAGGCATTGTCGCGCGACCGTACTAAGTTGTCGGTCTCCGGCTTTTCTGCTTTGGGTCTAGTTGAAGTCACACGCAAACGCACCAGAGAGTCTCTTGCACACGTCCTATGCGAGCCCTGCCCTGCTTGTAGCGGCAAAGGACAAGTGAAAACTGCGCGCACGATTTGCTACGAAATATTGCGAGAACTGTTACGCGAAGCGAAACAATTCAACCCACGAGAATTCCGCATCATTGCCTCGCAAATCGTGGTGGATATGTTTCTGGAAGAGGAGTCGCAACATCTTGCTATGTTGGGTGATTTCATCGGCAAGCCGATTTCGCTGCAGGTGGAAAACGTGTTTCATCAGGAGCAATACGACATAATTTTGATGTAATTTATTAAACACATTAAAATCAACTACTTAAGTAATAAAAATTCAGAGAATATATAAGTAGCTACGCACCTAGCTACATATTTTAAACCATTCACCAAATTTCTTTTCGATTAAGAATCATCACCACCCCAGCGATTTAAGAAGCATATAAAAAAATCAACTCAAAACTATCACAATAGAGTCAGATCAAGTCCAACCAAG
>JANYFV010000082.1 GCA_025359635.1 Undibacterium sp.
TTACACGTGCTCGGTGAAGCCACTTACACCGACGATATCGCCGAAGTACAAGGCACTTTGCATGCCGCGCTGGGACTATCGTCCAAGGCACACGCGAATATTCTGGCCATGAACCTAGATACGGTGAAAAGTTCGCCCGGCGTAGTCGCGGTGTATACCGCCAAGGATATTCCCGGCACCAATGACTGCGGCCCTATCATTCACGACGATCCGATTTTGTCTGAAGGCCTGGTGGAATATGTCGGCCAAGCCATTTTTATTGTTGTAGCCGATAGTCACGATAATGCACGCCGCGCCGCCCGCAAAGCAGATATCACCTATCAAGAATTACCTGCAATATTTACACCACAAGAAGCGAAAAAAGCACAATCTTTTGTAGTGCCACCTATGCGTTTGCAACGCGGCGACGCCCAAGCTGCTTTTGAACAATCAGCCCATCGCGTTAAAGGTGAATTTTTTGTCGGTGGTCAAGAACAGTTCTATCTTGAAGGCCAGATTTCTTACGCTATCCCAAAAGAAGATAAGGGCATGCTAATACTGTGCTCGACCCAGCATCCAACTGAAATGCAACACGTCGTAGCGCATGCATTGAACGTCCATTCGCACAGTATTGTGGTGGAATGCCGCCGCATGGGGGGTGGCTTTGGCGGAAAAGAATCACAATCGGCATTATGGGCCGCGCTAGCCGCGATTTCGGCCTGGCATCTAAAGCGCCCGGTGAAGTTGCGTGCCGATCGTGACGATGACATGCTGGTGACCGGCAAACGCCATTGCTTTCAGTATGAATATGAAGTTGGATATGATGACGCTGGGCGCATCCTCGCAGCCAAAGTCGAAATGGTATTGCGCGCGGGGTTTTCTGCCGATCTATCAGCACCAGTGGCTACACGAGCGGTCTGCCACGTTGACAACACCTACTATCTGGCGGATGTCGACATCATCGCCATGTGCGGCAAAACCAACACTCAATCGAACACTGCTTTCCGCGGTTTCGGCGGGCCGCAAGGCGCAATAGCGATTGAATACATCATCGATGAGATCGCGCGCAATCTGGGGCAGGATGCACTGGATATCCGCAAGATCAATTTTTATGGACGCAACGATACCGAAGGGCGCAACGTTACCCAATATGGCCAAAAGGTCGTGGATAACGTGATTCATGAGCTAGTCGCAGAGTTAGAAACCAGCAGCGAATATCGTGCACGTCGCGCCGCAGCGCTAGCCTTTAACGCCAGTAATCCCGTACTAAAAAAAGGTTTGGCTTTGACGCCAGTGAAATTCGGTATCGCGTTTAACGTCACGCATTTCAACCAGGCCGGCGCTCTGGTGCATGTCTACACCGACGGCTCAGTGCTGATGAATCATGGTGGTACCGAAATGGGCCAGGGAATAAATACCAAAGTTTGTCAGGTGGTCGCGCATGAATTTGGCATCAGTTTAAAAATGGTGCGCGCCACCGCCACCGATACCAGCAAAGTCGCCAACACCTCGGCCACCGCTGCCTCTACCGGTGCCGACCTGAACGGCAAGGCCGCGCAAGATGCGGCCCACACGATACGCCAGCGCCTGGCCGAATTTGCCAGCAAGACTTACGGCGGCGATGCCGCATCGATCACGTTTGCAAATGGCCAGATTCATGTAAATAACCACGTGATTCCCTTTGAAGAAATGGTGCGCAAAGCATATCTGGCGCGCGTGCAACTGTGGTCGGATGGCTTCTACGCCACACCGGGTCTGCACTGGGACCCGAAGACCATGAGCGGCAACCCGTTCTCGTATTTTGCTTACGGCGCTTCGGTCTCGGAAGTGATTGTTGACACCCTGACCGGCGAATGGAAGTTATTGCGTGCCGATATGCTCTACGATGCCGGGCAATCGCTCAATCCTGCTATCGACATCGGTCAGGTCGAAGGCGCGTTCATACAGGGTATGGGCTGGCTGACCACAGAAGAATTGTGGTGGAACAAAGGGGGGAAATTGATGACCCATGCGCCCTCCACTTACAAGATACCGGCGGTGTCAGATTGTCCGGAAGACTTCCGCGTTGGCTTGTATAACAATCGCAATGTGCAGGACAGCATCCACCGCTCAAAAGCGGTCGGTGAGCCGCCTTTATTGCTGTCGTTCTCGGTATTTTTTGCGATCCGCGATGCAATCGCCAGCGTGGCTGGCTACAAGTTTAATCCGCCACTGAATTCTCCTGCCACCAGCGAAACCATCTTGCGCTCGGTTGAAGCCGTGACTGCGATGGCAAACGCCAACCCCGTGCGACATGACTCGCTTGCGATGCGATGAACATCTGGTTGAATGCAGTTGCTGATCCCGCAATGCAGAGCGTCCCAAAAATTTTGGTGACGGTGGCAAAAGTCGTCGGCTCTGGCCCGCGCGAGCCTGGTGCCAAGATGCTAGTAACGAATGTAGCTTTGTTTGACACCATAGGTGGTGGCCATCTGGAAATGTGCGCAACGAAAATCGCGCGCGAGATGTTGGCTATGCCTACAGGGGCAATCGCAAGTCAACGCCGACTCGAACGTTTTCCTCTTGGGCCTGGTCTGGGTCAATGCTGCGGCGGCGTAGTGCATCTGGCGTTTGAAAGGATCGCAGACAATTTCATGGCAAGCTTAAATTATCTGAAGCAGCGCCGGCACAATGGTCGCGATAGCTGGCGCTTCACCTCCTTAGACGCCAGTGCCACACCGACCCTGACAGATGAAGAAGGTAAGCATCTGGCCGGTGCTGAGATCAGTCCGCATTTAAGCAAGCAAATTAATACCGACATCAGCTGTCAGCTAATTCAGGATGAACACGGGCAAAGCTGGCTACTCGATACCTGCCTCAGCTATCAACCGCAGCTGATGATATTCGGAGCGGGTCATGTCGGTGCGGCGATCGTGCGCGCACTAGCCGATCTGCCATGTCAAATCACTTGGATCGATGAGCGCGAAGATATGTTTCCGTCCGACTTCCCTGAAAATGTACGGATTGAAGCGACCGACACGCCGGAGGCGCTAATCATTACTGCTCCGCAGGCCATGAGTTTTCTGGTATTGACACACAGCCATGCGCTCGACCAAAATCTGAGTGAACATATTTTGCGTCGCGCAGATTTTAGGTGGTTCGGTTTGATCGGTTCACACACTAAACGCAAGTTATTTGAACACCGGCTAGGCGAGCGAGGCATTCCCGCCAGCAGCTTGAGCAAGATGGCCTGTCCTATCGGCTTACCTGGCATCCGGGGCAAACAACCTGCAGTCATTGCCGCGTCCGTCGTCGCGCAGTTGCTGCAAATATGGGAAGCGTCAAATTGACACTGATTTTTCCCCTTCCATCAAAAGGCGAAAGTACTGAACGCGGCATTTCAATCTTCTGCAAAATTCCTTAAGGACGCGCCATTATGGCCAACGCTATATCTAACGACACCTGCCCGCAAGCCTACCGCGCCAGCCTGCTACATTTCAGGAATGATCCGGCATTTCATCCAAACGCTTACGCTTGGCATGAAGACGGCTTGCTGATCATTCAAGACGGCAAAGTACTGGCCGTTGGTGATTACGCGCAGCTGAAAAACAGCTTGCCGGAAGGTACAGTGGTACAAGATTTTCGCGGCAAAATCATCCTGCCCGGTTTTATCGATACCCATGTCCATTACCCGCAAACCGACATAATCGCTTCTCCAGCGGCAGGTTTATTGCCATGGCTAGAAACCTATACCTTCCCGACAGAGCGACAATTTTCCGACACTTGCCATGCCAGCGAAGTTGCTGATTTCTTCCTGGATGAATTGCTGCGTTGCGGCACGACGACCGCCATGGTGTATTGCACCGTGCATCCAGAATCGGTCGAAGCCTTCTTCAACGCTAGCGAAGCGCGCAACCTACGTATGGTGGCAGGTAAGGTCTTGATGGACAGAAATTGCCCAGAGTTTTTACGCGATACCGCAGAAGGCGGCGCGCGCGATAGCGAAACTCTCATCAAAAAATGGCATAAGCGTGGCCGCCAGCTGTATGCCATCACACCGCGTTTTGCGCCCACTTCCAGCGACGCGCAAATGCAATTAACGTCTGAATTGGCTCGCGCCTACCCAGACACCTATCTGCAAACCCATGTCGCTGAAAATACTGACGAAGTCGCTTGGGTCAAGTCACTTTATCCAAAAGCGCGTAGCTATTTAGATATTTACGATCATTACGGCATGTTGCGCCCACGCGCCATGTTTGGTCACTGTATCTGGCTCGATGATGTTGATCGCAACCGCATGGCCGAGACGCAATCCGCGGTGGCTATCTGCCCAACCTCGAATTTATTTTTGGGCAGCGGATTATTTAATTTTGAACGCGCTGATGCGCAACAAGTGGCACTCTCACTGGCTAGCGACGTAGGTGGCGGCACTTCGTTCTCGATGCTGCAAACCATGAATGAAGCCTACAAAGTAGCACGCTTGGGGGGAACGTTTTTGCCCGCATTACGAATGTTCTATCTGGCGACTCTAGGTGGCGCACGCAGCATGCAACTCGAAGGTACGATAGGTAATTTTGTTGTGGGTACGGAAGCCGATTTCATCGTACTCGACCCGCAAGCCACACCACTTTTGGCGAGGCGCACAGAGCGTACCGATAGTCTGGAAGAATTGCTGTTTGCGCTTGCACTGCTGGGTGATGACCGTACGGTGGCGGCGACTTATGCGGCAGGCCAACAAGTACATCTGCGCAAATAAGCTCTATAAAAAAAGCCAGATTTCTGAAGTGACCCCAATTAGTTGGACGGTTTAGTGTATTAGGCAGCCAAGGGCTGAGTTCTGAATTGTATAGGACTCAGCCCTTTTAGTTTCATCTTGATGCGGTTGTGATTATAGTAGTCAATGTACTCGGTGATCCCCGTCTCTAGTGACTCAATATTAGAGAATTTGTTCAGGTAAAAGAACTCCGTCTTGAGTACAGCAAAAAAGCTTTCCATCGCCGCGTTATCGAGACAATTCCCCTTGCGTGACATGCTTTGTACCACGCCTTTTTCCAGTAGCGTTCGTTGATAGGCTGCCATTCTATAGTGCCATCCCTGATCTGAATGCAGTATGGGTTTTTCATCATCTCTTAGCTTTGCCAACGCCTTGTTGAGCATCACCCCCACTAGTTCGTACACAGGACGTTTCGCTGTCTCAAAGGCGATAATCTCACCGTTGTATAAGTCCATGATCGGAGATAAATATAACTTTTCACCGGCGACGTTAAATTCAGTGACATCCGTTACCCATTTTTGATTGGCCGCCTGCGCCTGGAATTGTCGCTTCAAGAGATTATCTGCCGCTTGTCCCACGTTGCCCTTGTAGGAGCGATATTTCTTCGGGCGCACCAGTGATTTGAGTCCAAGTTGCGCCATCTGCCTTTGCACCGTTTTATGATTGACTAGGTGACCTTTGTTGCGAATCGCTGCTGTGACACGCCGATATCCATAACGGCCTTTGTGGCAGGCAAAGATGGATGTAATCTGTGCCTTGAGCGCATGATGTTTGTCCTCAGTTTGCGTCGCCTTTAACTGATAGTAGAAAGTGCTACGTGCCAGCCCAGAGACTTTGAGCAGGCCCGACAAAGGGAAATGTGACCTTAGTTCGGTGACGATTTGCGTTTTTTGCGCGCTATCGTCCGCTGTTGCTGTTGCGTCTGAACTAAGGCTTGTAACTTTTTTAGATAAGCCACCTCCATCCGTAGATAGTTGACTTCAGCTTGTAAGTCTTCGCGGCTGGGCATGTCTTCGGTCGCGGGCAATGGTGCTTGATTGTCTTGAGATATGGGCATGGTCTTGGGTCTGCCACGAGAACGTGGCGTTAAGGCTTCGATACCGCCAATATGATAGCAGCGTTCCCACTGACCAATACATCCCACGCTACGAATATTGAACACGGCAGCCACTTCACTGTAGGACAACGTGTGTTCCCACATGTGTTGCAATACCTTTAGCCTGTACTCAGCATGGTAGTACGTGTGTTTCTTGCTCAGCCCCGCCAGGCCATGGATCTGATAAAGCCGCACCCAACGTTTAAGCATTGAATGCTGAAATCCATGCTCGTGCACAATCGATTGGTAACTTTTCGTTCCGGTGAGATATTGTTGAACCAGTGATAGCTTGAACTGTTCATCGTGTTTTGTCATGAAAAAACCCCAAAAGTTTGTGTCCAACTTTTGGGGTTCAGTTCATTTCTCTGGCTTTTTTTCGACACTATAAAAGGCAATTATTTCTCAGTCAAACCACGACGTTCCAGCAGCGGCTGGATGTTTGGTTCTTGCTCCGAGAAATCACGGTACAGTTGCAGTGCATCTTTGCTACCGCCGCGTGACAACAGTTTATCGCGGAATCTGTCACCGTTAGCGCGAGTTAAGCCACCGTTATTTTCTATCCATTTCACGGTACCGGCATCGAGCACTTCCGACCAGATGTAAGCGTAGTAACCCGCTGCATAACCACCCATGATGTGGCCAAAATAAGTGGTACGGTAACGCGGTGGTACGGCGGCATAATCCAGGCCAACGTCTTTCAGGGCTTTTGCTTCATACGCCAAGACACCATCGGCTTTAGGTAATTTATCGGCCGACACTTGGTGCCAACGCTGATCCAGCATCGCTGATCCTAAATATGAAGTGGTAATGAAACCTTGATTGAATTTTTTCGCCGACAAGACTTTATCCAATAACTCTTTAGGCATGGATTCACCAGTCTGCCAATGGACTGCATAGTTAGACAGTATTGACGGCCAGGTCGACCACATTTCATTGACCTGAGATGGAAATTCGACAAAGTCACGCGGTACATTGGTACCGCTGAAATACGGGTACTTTACGTTAGAGAAAATGCCGTGCAATACATGGCCAAATTCATGGAACGAAGTCTTCACATCGTCCCAAGTCATCAGGGCTGGTTTGCCTGCAGTTGGCTTAGCAATATTCAGATGAAACGCTACCACCGGTTTCGTGCCGAGTAGATCAGACTGGTCAACATAAGAACTCATCCAGGCGCCACCGCGTTTAGAAGAGCGGGCATAGGGATCAACAATAATTAATGCTAACTGTGAACCATCTTCGTTAAAGGCTTCATACACCGTGACGTCTTCCTGATATACCGGTAGATCTGCACGACGCTTGAAGGTCACACCATACAATTTGGTGACTGCATGGAATATACCTTTTTCCAGTACGGAGTTGAGTTCCAGATAAGGCTTGAGCTGGTTCTGGTCAAAACTGTATTGCGCCTTACGTACCTTCTCGGTGTAGTAAGACCAATCCCAAGGTTCCAATGCAAAACTTTTTTCCCCTTTTGCTTTTTGTTCACTGTCAATCATCGCTTGCAACACGGCACCTTCTTTGCGCGCATTGGCAACGGCTGGTGGCGCAATCTGTTCCAACATTTTGTTCACTGCTTCCGGATTCTTGGCAGTCTCTTCAGCCAGGCTAAACGCAGCAAAGTTCGGATAACCCATGATAGCGGCACGCTCAGCACGCAGCTTAGTCACACTAGAAACAATAGCGCGATTATCCCACTGGTTACCACGGCTGCCGCGAACTATGGAAGCCTTGTGCAGACGCTCGCGTAAGGCGCGGTTATCTAGTTGCGGTAACAGCGGTTGTATCGTAGTGTTTAGCAAGGCGATGCGGTATTTTCCTGGCTTACCTTTTTCTTTGGCAGCCGCAGCAAGTTTGTCGATCTCGTCATCGGATAAGCCCGCAAGTTCGGCACGGCTATCCACGATCACTGCTGAATCGTTAACTTCAGCTAGGACATTCTGATTAAACTTGGTCGCCAGTGTCGCTAGCTTCGCGTTGATGACTTTCACGCGCATTTTTTGCGCTTCGGTTAAATTAGAACCGGCACGAACAAAATCGATATAATACCGCTCCACCAGACGCACGCCTTGTGCATCTAATCCGAGGCTACTGCGTTTTTCATATAGCGCTTTAATACGAGCAAACAATTTGGCATTGAGGTACACGCGATCATTGTGCGCAGCAAATTTTGGCGAATAATCGGCATCAAGTTTATTGAGTGCGTCGTTAGTATTGGCACCAGTAAGATTACCAAATACCACACCGGCTCTGCGGAGCAACTGACCTGAGCGTTCCATCGCAAGTATCGTATTATCGAAAGTTGCCGCCGCCGGATTGTTAGCGATGACATCTATTTCTTTGATGTTGTCTAACATGCCGCGATCAAATGCTGGCGCGAAATCGCTGTCCTTGATTTTATCGAACGGCGGATACTGCAAAGGCAGCGAACTTTCCTGATAAAACGGATTCGTGGTTTGCGGGACTTCGGTCGTAGCCGCTTGTGCCGGCACGGTTGTGATGGTCAAACTTGCAGTTGTGAATATAAGCGCCAGAGATAGCGCAATTGGAGTCTTAAGCAACATGGTTAGCCTTTGTTAGGATAATTTACTTTTAAAACGGGAAGGTGATTCAAGCACCAAGGTGAAAGTATACTCGATTGTTGGGCTTGGTTTTCATGTTCATGACTATGTAGAGAAGTCACTTGTTTGCCTGCTATATTCACCAAATGTAATGAGATGATGGCGGTGAACAATACGCTACAGAATAATTTACTGATCGAAGCATAGGAAAATTTTTCTGGCCTATAATTAAAGATCGACAATACTTTGACCTTGATAAAAAAACCAAGGAAAAATTTGGCACATTTCTTTAATTCAAGAAAAAGGAAAATACATGGCTCTCTATTCAAACAATGCCGACTCTATCGGTAGAACACCATTGATATGCCTAAATCGCATCACAGACGGCGCAAATGCCACCGTTTTAGTCAAGATCGAAGGACGCAACCCTGCCTATTCGGTGAAATGCCGGATCGGTGCGGCGATGGTGGCCGATGCTGAGGCCAGAGGCTTACTTGGCGCGGGCAAAGAAATCATTGAACCCACTAGTGGCAATACCGGCATCGCCCTAGCCTTTGTTGCCGCTGCAAAGGGCATACCTCTTACGCTAACCATGCCAGATACCATGAGCGTAGAACGACGCAAGTTATTGGTGGCATATGGGGCAAAACTTATTTTGACCGAGGGTGCAAAAGGCATGAAAGGAGCTATCGCGAAAGCGGAAGAGATTCTTGCAAGCGCGCCAGAGCGCTACGTATTGCTGCAGCAATTTAAAAACCCAGCCAATCCTGCCATTCATGAAAAAACTACAGGCCCTGAAATTTGGACTGATACCGAAGGAGCTATCGATATTTTTGTCGCTGGTGTGGGTACTGGCGGCACGATTACCGGTGTGTCGCGTTACATCAAACAAACCAAAGGTAAAAAAATACTTACGGTTGCGGTCGAGCCAGCGGCAAGCCCGGTATTGACACAGCAACGTGCTGGCTTAGCCTTGCAACCTGGGCCGCATAAAATACAGGGAATCGGTGCTGGTTTTGTGCCGGACGTATTAGATATGTCGCTAGTCGATCAGATCGAGCAAGTCAGCAATGAAGAAACCGTTTTATACGCACAAAGACTGGCAAAAGAAGAAGGTATTTTGTCTGGCATCTCTTGTGGTGCAGCTGTCGCGGTGGCGATACGGCTGGCAAAATTACCAGAACATGCAGGTAAAACGATTGTGGCAGTCTTGCCCGATTCTGGCGAACGTTACTTGAGTTCTATCTTATTTGAAGGCATGTTTGACGCGACTGGTGTAGCAGTCTAAATGCCTATCTCACCCTTGTGCCATCACCCTGACAAGGGCGAGATTTAGCGCAGACTATCCAAACTCTTTAAAGGTTTCTAGCTCAACCAAAATAGACTCGTCGCCACCAGATAACCAAATTTGTCCGTCTTGTATGGTGCATTGCAATTGCATATTCCGTTGCGCCAGTTTTGCCAATGCCTGACTGGTACTAGACGGAATATTTTTCACCTGTAGATTTTTTGCTCTATCAAGACGACTATTGATTTGCTTCCACCAGATACTACTTGCATGAGCAAAGCTATACACAACAACTTGCTCTGCCCTGCCGCATGCTTTGAGCAAACGCCGGTCTTCCGGCTGTCCCACTTCACCCCAAAGTTGAATCGCATCGGTATAGTCTTTTAACCAAAAATCCGGTTCTTCAGTATCTGAAATGCCTTTGCCAAAAGCCAGGCGTTCGCTGGCGTGTATAGCAAATGCCAGTACGCGTATCATCATGCGTTCATCGGTCTCAGATGGATGGCGGGCAATGGTCAAACTATGATCAGCATAATAGCCGCGATCCATATCAGAAATATTTAGCTCGGCTTTATAAATAGTAGATTTAAGCGCCATTATTTGAACACCACGGTCTTGTGTGCATTGAGCAGAATGCGATGTTCAACGAACCATTTGACCGCGCGCGCCAGGACTACACATTCAACATCACGGCCAATTGCGGTTAAAGTTTCAGGATCCATGGAGTGATCGACTCGTTCTACATCTTGCTCGATGATCGGACCTTCATCCAAATCACCAGTGACAAAATGCGCAGTCGCACCGATCAGCTTTACACCGCGCTCATGTGCTTGAAAATAAGGCTTGGCTCCTTTGAAACTCGGCAAAAATGAATGGTGAATATTGATCGCACGACCAGTCAATGCAATACACATTTCTGGCGACAAAATTTGCATATACCGAGCCAATACTACTAACTCGACTTGGTTCGTCTCAACGATATCCAACACTTTTTGTTCTTGCGCACGCTTAGCTTCTGCGGATGCGCCGATGGCCAACGGCAAGTGGTGGAAGGGAATATTGTAGCTAGCGGCCAGTTGATAAAAATCTGTGTGATTAGAGATAATTGCCTTAATTTCTACCGGCAATAAACCGCTCTTAAAGCGAAATAAAAGATCATTCAGGCAATGGCCTATTTTCGACACCATCAAGACGATGCGCGGCTTATGATGAGCGTCATGCAACTGCCAATTCATTTGCATCCCATCGCCCAAGGTGGCGAAATCCGCACGCAAAGTTGTATCGCTTATTGCTGCGTCTTCCAGCGCAAAATGAACGCGCATGAAAAACAACTGAGATTGCGCATCACCAAATTGAGCAGAATCAAGAATATTACAACCGTGACTAGCTAAAAAGCCCGACACGCTATGGACAATCCCCCTTTGATCGGGGCAAGATAAAGTGAGAATATATTCTGGATGCATGATGTTGGAAGGTTGTAAAAATCAGCTCGTATTGTCTCACGATCATGGCATTTAAATACAAAAAGCACACTCGTTCTAATTGATGTATAGTGCCAGAAAGTTCAACTGTTTCTAATGACCCCACTTCCGGAGAGCAGCAAAATGACCATACTCAGTAATCAACAATACCGACTAGCCGCCCGCCCGATTGGCATGCCTAAACACAGCGACTGGTCTTTCACTACCGAAGCCTTGAGAGAGATAGTCGATGGCGAGATCGTGGTTCAAACCATCTATATCTCACTCGATCCTGCCATGCGCGGATGGATGAATGACGCCAAATCGTATATTCGCCCTGTTGCCATCAACGAAGTCATGCGCGCGGGTGGTATCGGCAAAGTGATCGTTTCTAAGTCCGCAAAGTTTGCAGTGGGTGACTACGTCTCTGGCGGCACTGGTGTGCAAAAATATTGGATAGGCTCGGCAGATGACAAAATTGCTGGTTTCTATAAAGTGGATCCCAAATTAGCACCGTTGCCAAAGTATATGAATGCGCTAGGCATGCCTGGCATGACCGCGTATTTTGGCTTGCTCGATGTCGGCCAACCGAAAGCTGGCGAAACCGTCGTGGTATCTGGCGCAGCCGGTGCTGTAGGGCAGACAGTCGGCCAAGTTGCCAAGCAAAAAGGCTGTCGCGTAGTAGGCATAGCGGGCGGTAAGGATAAGTGCGATTTCGTCGTGAATGAACTCGGCTTTGATGCCTGTATCGACTACAAAACCGGATCAGTGAAAGACGGTTTAAAAGAACATTGCCCGAATGGCGTTGACATCTACTTTGATAACGTTGGCGGTGAGATTTTAGATACGGTACTTACCCGCATTAACATGAAAGCCCGCATCATTATTTGTGGTGCGATCTCGCAATACAACAACACAACCCCAGTCAAAGGCCCAGCCAATTATCTTTCATTGCTGGTCAATCGTGCCCGCATGGAAGGCATTGTCGTTTTTGATTACATTGCTCGCTATGGTGACGCGGTCAAAGAAATGGGCGCTTGGATGGCACAAGGAAAATTTCACACGCGCGAAGATATTGTGCAAGGGCTAGAGACTTTCCCCGATACCTTGATGATGCTATTTGAAGGTAAAAACTTCGGCAAGTTGATCTTGCAGATAAGCGACGAGTAATGTAAAAAACGGCCACTGTTCACGAAAAACAAGCCTGGCATTTTTCGTGAACAGCGATTTCAGACCTTTTTTATTTCTTATCGTCCCGTGCAGCATAACGTTGTGCCATCACGGCACACACCATCAACTGCAATTGGTGAAATATCATCAGAGGTAACAACACGACACCAAGCGCATGACTGGCAAACAGCACCTTCGCCATAGGCACACCACTGGCCAAACTTTTTTTGGAACCACAAAATACTAGCGCGATTTCATCCTCTTTGCTGAAGCCAAATCGACGGCTAACATACGACGTCAAACTCACAATCACGCCAAGCATGACGGCACTGATCGCAGACAAACTGAGCAACATAGACAGCGGCACTTGTCGCCATAAGCCCTGCACTACCGCTTCGCTAAAAGCGACATACACCACCAACAATATCGAACTTTGATCGACCATTTTAAGCGCATTCTTATGCCGCGCCTGCCATGCCGCAATCCAAGGACGTGCAATCTGCCCTGCGATAAAAGGTAGTAACAATTGATAAACAATCTTTAAAATCGCATCAAATGATGAATGACTTGTACTTGATGATGCAAGTAACAAGCTTACCAAAAATGGCGTGAGAAAAATACCGATGAGATTGCTCGCTGAAGCACTGCAAACCGCTGCCGCGACGTTGCCACGCGCTACGGAAGTAAAGGCAATCGAGGATTGAACCGTAGAAGGCAAAACACACAAAAACAATATGCCAAGATACAGTTCTGGTGTAATCAAGTGCGACAACACCGGTTTTAGCATCAGTCCCAACAGAGGAAAGACTGCGAAAGTGAATGTAAGTATCACTAAATGCAAACGCCAATGCGTCATGCCGGCGATTACCGCAGCACGCGATAATTTTGCCCCATGCATGAAAAACAATAGCGCAATCATTCCCATCGTTAAAGTATTAAACCCAACGGCGACAGCTCCGGCACATGGAATAAAACTAGCTGTCAAAACCACGGCAAACAACAACAAAGTCATGTTATCAGGTAACAGGCGTGGTCTAATCATAGGTAATGAAAACGCAAAAAAAACCCGAAGTGCGGCAATGCGCGGGATCGGGTTTTCAAACTTGAATTAAAAGTGGGGGAACTTAACAACGTTTTTTACACCCACCCCACAATGCGTACAAAACTAAGTCGGGCTTGCAGCTTCGCCGGCAACATCTGAATCATCGGTGGCATCGTCTTCTTGTGCACTATCTTCTGCGGCTTCGCCTATCTTACGCTCAGCTTTATTCTTGAGTTTTTCTTCTTTCTTCTTCTTCTTCGCAAGCTCTTTTTGACGCTTATCAAATCCGTAATTAGGTGTTGCCATATTGTGCTTTCGATGATTTAGTGGGCACTTTACCACAGCTAGCGCCTGCCTAGCCCAGTAATTACAAATAATACCCCGTAGGCATGGGTACCCAGATGATATTTAAACAAATTAGAATTATTGAATAACTCAATTCGCGCCAACATGTTTAAAAATACAAAGTACAGGCCAAGAATAAAGCAGCTGAACTGTTAGAATGTCATACCTAGCTCGGCGCAGACCGTCACACGTTTAGATCGCTGCCGCTAATGCAGCTAATTGACACACTACCCATCACACGAAAAGAGGAACAAAAATGAGCGATCTCAAAGCAATTATGCAAACCAACAAGGGCATCATCAATATCAACTTATTTGCGGATCAGACACCAATCACGGTTGCCAGTTTTGCCAATCTGGCAAAACGAGGTTATTACGATGGTCTCACTTTCCATCGCGTCATCAATGACTTTATGATACAAGGCGGTTGCCCGGACGGTACTGGCATGGGCGGTCCTGGATATAAATTTGAAGATGAGTTTGTCAAAGAATTGCGCCATGACAAGGCTGGTATTTTATCAATGGCCAACGCAGGTCCAACTACCAATGGGAGTCAGTTCTTCATCACCCATGGCCCTACACCTCACCTCAACGGCAAACATACGGTATTTGGTGCAGTGGTCAGTAGCGAAGATCAAAAAGTAGTTGATAGTATCGCCAAAGGCGACATCATCGAGAAATTGACGATCGTGGGCGACACGACAGATTTGATGAAACAAGTTGAAGAGAAACTGGTACGTTGGAATGAAACTATTGATAAGCGCTTCCCTAACTTAGCAGCAAATACAAATTAATTTGAAACTGTAATTTATAACAATCTGGTCATGCAAAGAAAAATAGGTGATATTTCTTTGCATGACCAGCAGTCATAAAATGCGGTTTATTTTCCTGCTGAATTTTAAGATTTCTTATCGTAATTGCGCCGCTGATAATCCAATTCTGAGGGATTACTTCGATGTTTTCGCACAGTCAGCACCACTATCAGCAAGAGCAACTTGAACAGAATAAACACGACAAACAAAGTCAGTACCAAAGGAACAATGGCGATGAGCAATGCCAATCCTATGCAGACAATTAATATCCGTGGCAATGGAGTACGCAGCAAAATTTGCACGAATTTATTTCCCAAATAACGAAACTCGTGCATGGCTTGTCTGAGAACTGAATACAGGTATTGGCTAGTTGAACTTTTCATTGAAATCCTTTTGACTGATGATGATATAGCGTCGAATAACTCATCGTAACAAAAATAGTTGTCTGGCGATTTCATTTTGCGACCAAATGTAATAATCTGGAGGCGACCAGTGAAATCGCCAGACAAAGAGCATTCTCCTAAATAACGCCATTACTTTCCACGGTAATATTTTCTTGAAATAGCCGTAAAATTTAGTTGTAAAATGACCGTACATCATCGCTAGCTCCGTGCAGCACCCATCCTCAGGCTTGCAGTAAATATCAAGAGGTTTCCACTTGAAATTTTTCTTCCGCGCTGTTTTTTTTACCATCATCACTTTAACCATTAGAACTCACAACGCCAGTGGTGCGGAAACCAGTAATTTTTTGGCCGAAGCAAGGGCCGAAAATGCATTTCTATCGCAAGACTATGCAAAAAAACGCGCGGAACGCATCTCCAATATCGCCTATGAATTGACGCTTACGCTCACGGGAAAAGAGGAATTTTTTGGCACCAGCAAAATCGACTTTGATTTGAATGACGTCGACTCCGCGATCACAGTCGATCTAGACAATGCCAATATCACTGGGCTTATCGTCAATAGCAAGCCAACATCGATTTTTTACAACAAATGGTTTATTACGTTGCGACCAGAATCCTTGATAAAGGGGCGAAATACAGTCGTCGTCCGTTATTCCCGACCACATAACTCCGATGGCAATGGTCTACACCGCATGCTTGATCCTGTCGATGGCGAGGTGTACATCTATTCAAATTTTGAACCGGATACTGCGCATCACATGTTTGCGCTGTTTGATCAACCCGATTTAAAGGCAAGCTATCAAATCAGTGCTATCGTCCCTGCATCGTGGCAGGTTGTTTCAACTATGCGTGAGTCTAGCGTCGAAGACTTCGGTGAAACACGTAGCTGGAACTTCCCGCCTACAAAACAACTGAGTCCCTATGTATTTTCCTTACATGCCGGTCCATACAAAGTGTGGCAAGACACTTCCGGAAAGTATCCCTTACGTCTGTTTGCCAGACAATCAGTGGCGACTTTAATCGTTCCCGGAGACTGGTTCAAGTACACCACGAAAGGTTTGGCTTTTTTTGAGGATTATTTTGGCATTCCTTACCAATTTGGAAAATACGATCAATTGCTGGTCCCAGACTTAAACGCCGCTGCAATGGAAAACGTTGCGGCAGTGACTTTTAATGAAAAAGATTTCCTGCACAAATCGACCATGAGTGAAGCCCAGCATGAACAATTAGCCGGCGTGATCATGCATGAAATGGCACACCAATGGTTTGGCAATATGGTGACCATGAAGTGGTGGAACGGACTCTGGCTTAATGAGAGTTTTGCCTCCTTCTTAGGAACCATGGCGACTGCAGAAGCGACGAAATCTCCACACGTATGGCAATCTTTTTTTTCTGAAAATAAGCAATCTGCGTATACCTTAGATCAACAAACGATCACACATCCAATTGATGCCGAGGTTCCATCAACGGCCAACGCAAATGACAATTTCGATGCCATCACTTACGACAAGGGAGCATCAACACTCAAACAACTCCGTCATCTATTAGGTGAAGAAGTTTTCCGCAATGGCGTCCATAACTACTTAACCAAGTACGCCTACAAAAATGCCAGTCTCGATGATTTTATAGATAGCTTAAGCAGAGCTGCCAATCGTGACCTGACGCTATGGAAGCAGCAATGGCTTTACTCTGCGGGCGTCAACACTATTACCGCAAAATACACATGCGCAAAAGGAAAAATAAAGAATTTCGCTCTACAGCAAAGTCCAACAAGTCTTGCTCTGCCAGACTTAAGAGAGCAGCGGGTGCAAATTGCTTTATTCAAATTGAATAAGCAAAGCTTAGAATTAAATAAAACCATGGCAGTCACTTATCAGGGCTCTACGACAACTCTTCCTGAATTAATCGGTTCACCCTGCCCTGATCTCGTTTACCCTAATTATGAGGACTGGGCTTACGTAAAAGTCAAACTAGATACGCTGTCTTTTTCGTCGGCAAAAAAACATTTAAGTAGCGTTACCAACCCTTTGCTGCGAGCGATGTTATGGCAAAATTTTTGGGACGGCGTGACCGATGGTTATTTCCCGCTAAATGATCTATTCAACATCGTTTTTCAACATGCGCCGACCGAAAAAGATTACACCCTTCTAGGGCAAATTCTCAACCAGGCGATGACAGCGCAAGACGCCCTCATCTTGATGGCACCGAGTGCGATCTATACCGTGCAAACAGCACTTGATTTAGAGCAGATGACTTGGGCTGGCACGCAGAATAATAAAGGCAACAGCAACCTCTTGCGCCTCTGGTTTGGCGCGCACATCAGTACGGTACGAAGTAAGGCCGCGTTAGAAAATTTATTTTTGCTGCTCAATGGGAAATCAAGTTTCGATCTGATGCCTATCGATCAAGACTTACGCTGGAAAATCATCACGCAACTCAATCGAATGAATTATCGAGGTAGCCAAGAATTGATCGAGACAGAAAGTACATTGGACAAAAGTGATCGTGGACAATCATCAGCTATTGGAGCTTCCGTCGCAAGACCAGACATCTCTGTCAAGGCACGATGGCTAGCTAATATTTTTGATCTCAAAACCGAGAAACCACTCGCCGATATTCAGGCTGCGATGGAAAACATTTATCCCAACGAACAAATCGCCTTGAGTGAGCTGAGCGCAGATGAGAGATTAACAAAATTGCCACTATTGGACAAAATCGCCGGCACGGTTTACATGAGTCACTATTTAGCTAACATGATACCCGCCAGCTGTACCCTGGCTAGCAATCAACGTCTCAAAAAAGCCATTGTGCAATTCTCAGAACTGTCCGACGCAAGCAAACGCGCAATCACCGCCAAATATGAAGACGATGTCCGGTGCGTATCGATTAAAAAGTCGATGACGATCCCGATGTTTTAGACAAATAGAGTGGTGGACAAATGCCATTTTCCTGAAAAAAATCCCTAAAATTTTCTTAGGGATTTTTTGGAGAGTAAGAGCAGAAACTCATTTACAGAATGTGCTTGCCTATCCACCACGCAATCGCCGCGACAAATGCCGATGCAGGGATAGTCAAGAACCAAGCCCAAACAATATTACCTGCCACACCCCAACGTACGGCTGACATTTTTTGTGCAGATCCGACACCCACAATTGCGCCAGTTATTGTATGGGTGGTTGAAACTGGGATGCCCAAAGCAGACGCGACGAAAAGCGTTACGGCACCGCCTGTTTCAGCACAAAATCCGCCTACTGGTTTTAATTTAGTGATTTTCTGTCCCATCGTTTTAACGATACGCCAGCCACCAAATAAGGTACCTAGTCCTATCGCGGTATAACAAGCCACTGAAACCCACCAAGGTGGCAATGTATCTGAGCTAGAAACATAACCCGCTGCGACCAATAACATCCAAATAATACCAATAGTTTTCTGAGCGTCATTTCCGCCATGGCCCAAACTGAACATAGAAGCGGACAATAATTGCAAACGACGAAACCATTTATCCACTTTTAAAGGCGTCGATTTAACGAATAGCCAAGACACTAACAACATCATCAACGACCCAAGAAAGAAACCCAATAACGGCGATACGACAATAAAAATAACTGTCGTGATCAATCCTTTTGAAATCAATGCCCCCGTCCCTGCCTTGGCCACTGCTGCGCCGATCAAACCGCCGATCAAAGCATGAGAAGAAGACGATGGGATACCGAAGTACCAGGTAACCAGATTCCAAAAAATAGCTCCAACCAGTGCACCAAAAATCACATATTGATCAACCACAGAAGGATCGATAGTGCCTTTACCAACGGTTGCGGCAACTTTCAATTGAAAAAACAAAATCGCGATGACGTTGAAAAAAGCAGCCATGGCGACGGCTTGCTGAGGTTTTAGTACGCCGGTGGATACCACAGTCGCAATTGCATTAGCTGCGTCGTGGAAGCCATTCATAAAATCAAATAACAAAGCCAATATCACCAAAAACGCGATGACATAAAGACTTATTTGGACGGTATGCATAAGGTTCACTTCTCTTTTATGTTCGGTCAACATTGACCGAACTCGCACTTATCAAAACTGACGAATAAAAATTTTGCTGGACGCCAAAACTGCCAGCGACCAAATCAACATTACGCGTTCTCGACGATGATGCCTTCAATAATGTTCGCAACGTCTTCACAGCGATCAGTCACTGTTTCCAAAATTTCGTAAATCGCTTTAAGTTTAATCAGGTTGCGGACATCAGGTTCATCACGGAATAACTTGGACATCGCTGCGCGCATAACGTGATCTGCATCTGATTCCAAACGATCAATTTCTTCGCAAATCGCCAAAATTTCGCGCGAGTTATCCATGTTGTGTAATAAGGCGACTGCAGCTCTTACTTTTTCTGAACATGCGAGGCACAATTCAGCGAGGCGTTTTGCTTCCGGCGTAATTTCACGGATATCGTAAAGTGAGATAGTTTGTGCTGCATCTTCCAACAAATCCAAAATATCATCCATACGCGTAATCAGCTTATGAATATCGTCACGGTCTAATGGAGTGATGAAAGTTTTATGCAGCAGTTCGATCGTGTTATAGGTGATTTTATCCGCTTCTTTTTCTATCGCTTCAATTGCATGAACACGAATTTCCAAATCCACAAAATTGGTCATCAGAGCAACCATTTCTTTTGATCCCTTGACACACAACTCAGCATGCTGGTTGAAGAGATCAAAAAATTTACCCTCAGTGGGCATAAATCGTCCAAACATTTTTTTCTCACTCAAATAAAAAATTTTAAAATCAACTCGCGAAGCGCGAGACGCATAACACTTCATAAACTGCCAACCAAAAAACTATCTCACTCAACCAATAAAACTATTCGCTATCACCGTAGATCGACAATGAACCGGTGTAGTTATCAAACTTGGTAAACTCTCCAAGGAAGGTCAGCCGGACACTACCAATTGGACCATTACGTTGCTTACCAATAATGATTTCAGCCGTACCTTTATCCGGGGAATCCGGGTTATACACCTGATCGCGATAAATAAAGAGGATGACGTCAGCATCTTGTTCGATCGCACCAGATTCACGCAAATCAGACATGACAGGGCGTTTGTTCGGTCTTTGCTCAAGCGAGCGATTCAGCTGCGACAATGCGATGACAGGGCATTGCAACTCTTTCGCCAAGCCCTTTAAGCTTCGAGAAATTTCGGAAATTTCAGTGGCCCGGTTCTCGCCCTGAGTATTTCCTGACATCAGCTGCAAGTAATCGATAACGATCAAACCTAGCTTGCCACATTGCCTTGCTAAACGACGTGAACGAGCGCGTAATTCGATTGAACTCAGAGCAGGAGTCTCATCAATATATAGCTGCGCATCATTCATTTTTTGAATTGCGTGCGTTAATCGCGGCCAGTCTTCATCGATCAAACGGCCAGTACGCAGACGATGCTGATCGAGACGACCAACTGAACCCAGCATACGCATCGCTAATTGAGTACCACCCATTTCCATCGAGAACACGGCAACTGGCAAACCACTCTCTATCGCGACGGTTTCCGCGATATTAATGGAAAACGCAGTCTTACCCATGGAAGGACGACCCGCCACAATAATCAAATCTCCAGGCTGTAATCCTGAGGTCATTTTATCGAGGTCGGTGAAACCAGTAGGAACGCCGGTAATATCGCTGGTATGGTCGCGGTTATACAATTCATCAATACGTTCAACTACCTGCGTCAATAAGGGTTGAATCGCATTAAAACCTTGTGCGCCGCGTGAACCTTCTTCGGCGATGGCAAAAATTTTCGACTCAGCCTCATCGAGCATTTGCTTGACTTCTTTACCTTGCGGATTAAAGGCAGTTCCAGCAATTTCATCGGAAACGGTAATAAGTTTTCGCAAAACACCACGGTCACGCACAATCTCGGCGTAACGTCGAATATTGGCAGCTGAAGGCGTGTTTTGAGCGAGAGCGTTCAGATATGTCAGGCCACCTGCATCGTCAGCCTTGTTGATCGCTGTAAGCGCGTCAAAAACGGTAATTACGTCAGCGGGCTTCGACGCATTGATTAGCTTAACAACGCATTGAAAAATAATGCGATGGTCGTAGCGATAAAAGTCACCTTCATTGATAAAATCAGCAATCCTGTCCCATGCCGCATTATCGAGCAGCAAACCACCTAAGACAGACTGCTCTGCTTCGATCGAATGCGGCGGTACGCGAATGGAATCTAACTGAGGATCGGAAGGAGCTTTCATGGCGCGCATTATACCTTTTTTATTCGAACTCAAATTGATTGGGATTGCGCAAGATACTGTCTTTTCATTACAAATAACAAGATATTGTTTAATACCAATCAGCTCGACATTTAATTAACAATTTTTTACGCTAATGAGCGCTTGCTTAAGTTTGCAATACTCAAAAACAAATAAAAAGCCGGGATAAACCCGGCTTTTTATTTGACAGTGATATGTCGAGTATTAAGCGTGCTCGCCCAATACAGCAACAATAACATCAACTACTACTTCAGCATGCAGAGATACTGAAACAGCGTGATCGCCAGCAGTCTTCAAAGGACCTAATGGCAAACGAACTTGTGCTTTCTCAACTGCAAAACCTTGCTTAGTCAGGGCTTCAGCGATATCTGCATTAGTGACAGAACCGAACAATCGGCCGTCAACACCAGATTTTTGCGAGATTTGAACAGTCAGACCGCTCAATTTTTCGCCTTGCGCTTGAGCAGCAGCTAATTTTTGCGCAGCTGCTTTTTCCAACTCTGCACGTTTCGCTTCGAACTCTGCGATTGCAGCAGCAGTAGCACGGCGAGCCATACGTTGCGGGATCAAAAAGTTACGTGCATAACCATCTTTAACACGAACTACATCACCCAAATTGCCGAGATTAACGACTTTATCCATCAAAATAATTTGCATATTATTCTCCTATTACGCTGTATGCAGATCAGTGTACGGCAGCAACGCTAAATAACGTGCGCGCTTGATCGCGGTATCAACTTGACGTTGGTACAGCGCTACAGTGCCAGTCAAACGTGC
>JANYFV010000144.1 GCA_025359635.1 Undibacterium sp.
TGCCATTTCATGACGAGTTGCCCGTGAGAGCAGGGATTTTCGCCAGCGCCGCAGGGCAAACGGGATGATCTTGCGTACACCCGGATGCAATGCGACCAGATGGGCGTAAGCTTCTTCGACCACCCAGTCGATTTGCGCATCGGGTGCGTAGCGCAACAAGTCGTTGACGACCGGCATGTTGTGCAAGACATCGCCCATCGATGAGACGCGAACTAAAAGTATCTTGAGCATGTGCTAATTCAATACGGCAATTGCGCATCAGGTTTGACCGCCAGCACCGCCTTTTTCAGCGCGTTCTGTATGCGGGCCAGCGCAATCGGGTTTTCGGCTTCGAAGCGCATTACGATTACCGGCGTCGTATTCGAGGAGCGGGCCAGGCCAAAGCCATCCGGGTACTCAACGCGCAGACCGTCAATCGTGATGATTTGCTCGGCACCGGGAAAATCCGCATTTTTTTGCATCTGCTCTATGATGGCAAAATTCTCGCCTTCGCTGAGCTGTAATTGTAGTTCTGGCGTGCTTGGCGATTGCGGCAAATTGTTGAGTGTTGCGGTCAGATCCTTAACGCGGCTGAGTATCTCGAGCAAGCGGGCACCGGCGTACATGCCATCGTCAAAACCATACCAGCGGTCTTTAAAAAAGATATGTCCACTCATTTCTCCGCCAAGCGGTGAGCCAGTTTCACGCAGCTTCGCCTTGACCAACGAGTGCCCGGTTTTCCACATCAAAGGCACGCCACCACGCGCCTTGACCCAGCTGGAAATATGCCGTGTGCATTTCACGTCGTATAAAATTAGCGCACCAGGATTGCGCGTTAATACGTCTTCAGCAAACAGCATGAGCTGGCGGTCTGGATAAATGATCTGGCCATCTTTAGTCACGACACCGAGACGGTCGCCATCACCGTCAAAAGCCAGGCCGATTTCTGCATCGCCATTTTGCACGCAACGGATCAGGTCTTGCAGATTTTCAGGGTGAGCTGGATCTGGATGGTGGTTGGGGAAGTTACCATCGACTTCACAGAATAATTCGGTGACTTCGCAACCCATAGCGCGATACATGTCACCGGCAAAGGCACCGGCCACACCATTGCCACAATCAATCGCTATCTTCATTGGGCGCGTGAGTTTGACGTCACTGACCACGCGCTCCAAATAGGCGGCGGTGATGTCATGGCTGCGGTAGCTGCCGCTACCTGTTTCAAAGTCTTTAGCGACGATGCGCTGATACAAAGCCTGAATTGCTTCGCCATAAATGGCTTCGCCTGCCAATACCATCTTAAAGCCATTGTAGTCGGGTGGATTGTGGCTGCCGGTGACCATGATGCCCGAAGTTGCGCCGAGTACATGTGTGCCGAAATACACCATCGGGGTCGCGACTACACCAAGGTCAATGACGTTGACGCCAGCCGCTTGCAAGCCTTGCGCTAAGGCGGTAATGAGTGAAGGGCCGGACAAGCGGCCATCGCGCCCGATCACGACGGATTGTTCGCCTTTGGCGAGAGCTGCGGAACCGAAAGCTAAACCGATCAGGTGGGCGACGTCGGCATCCAGAGTTTTTCCGATGATGCCGCGTATATCGTAAGCTTTAAAAATACTAGGGGAGAGCAGGGACATATTTTTCACCTAAAAAATCAATAATTAATAGTTTATCGTTACTGCTTAAAGCCTATGAAATAAGCGATTTTCGAGTTACTTCATAGGTAGAGAATCGTCGTTCCCGCGAAGGCGGGAATCCAGAATTGACAGGCATGGTGGTCAACTGCCGGATCAAGTCCGGCATGACGTTGAATAATTTATTGGAGTTGCGCATATAAGAAGCTCAATAGTGACAAGGTATCTTCAAATTATTTGTTGAGTTATTTTGTCAGCTCTGCCGCTTCTGCAACTGACACGGGCATTCTGTCTGACTGAAAAAGAAAATCTTCTATACCGCATTGTGGTTCATATTCCACCACCAATTCTTTCAATAAATCACGTACCTGTTCGTGATTAAACGCAATGCAAGCTGTATCAAGTTTGTGTAACTGTTGTTGCAATACATCCCAGGCGATTTCTGCTTCTTGCGCCCGCATAATCAGTGGGTGATTGGTTTTTTCAACGTTGTCACCGATCAGTAATTCCTCATAGAGTTTTTCACCCGGGCGCAGGCCTACATGCTGAATTTCTATCGTCCCGCCCGGGCTAGTTTCAGACTTCACTTCGAGTCCACACAAATGCACCATGCGGCGCGCCAAGTCGATGATGCGCACAGGCTCGCCCATATCCAAGACAAACACATCGCCGCCTTCGCCCATACCGCCCGCCTGCAATACCAATTGGGCAGCTTCCGGTATCGTCATAAAGTAACGCGTGATTTCAGGATGGGTCAGGGTGATAGGGCCGCCTTGCATGATTTGTTTGCGGAATAAAGGTACGACAGAACCCGAAGATCCCAGCACATTGCCAAAGCGAACCATGCAGAAACGAGTAGTGTCTTGACGACGCGAGCATGCTTGCAAAATGAGCTCGGCTAATCGCTTTGTTGCGCCCATCACGTTGGTTGGTCGCACCGCTTTGTCAGTTGAAATCAAAACGAAATGATTTACCTGAGCAGCGATCGCTGCCTGCGCCAGTTGTAGTGTGCCAAACACATTATTGCGGATACCTTCAATTGGATTGTGTTCGACCAGCGGCACGTGCTTATACGCCGCAGCGTGGTACACCGTGTTGACGTGATAGGTCTTAAAAATTTTATCTAATTTGGCTACGTCGTGAATATTGCATAGGAAAGGCGTTATTTCGCAACTCAGGCTTAAGGCAAGGCGCAAGGAAGAAAGTTCTTGTTCAATCGAATACAAGGCAAATTCCGACATCTCTAGCAAAATCAAATGTGCCGGCTTCTGGCGTAAAATCTGGCGGCACAATTCTGATCCGATAGAGCCGCCAGCACCCGTTACCATGACGCTTTTTCCGGCGATGCAATTTGACATTAAGCGCGCATCTGGCTCGACCGCATCGCGCCCGAGCAAATCTTCAATCTCGACATCGCGGATGTCTTGTACCCGTAATTCGCCATTGACCAGGCTATTGATCGATGGCGTTACCTTGATGCGTAGTTTGTATTGTTCTAGCTGATCGAGCACTTGTTTCTGGCGTGCTTTTGAAATAGATGGCATCGCGAGCAAGACTTCTTTGATGTCAAATTGGCGTATTAATTCTTGCAGTTTTTCGGGTGCATTGACTTTGATGCCGGCAATCGATGAACCTTGCATGTTTTTATTGTCGTCAATAAAGGCGACGCAAACAAATTCGTCGCTAGAGCGTAGTGCAGTGGCGAGTTGCACGCCGGCTTTACCGGCACCGTAAATGGCGATTGCAATGGCATCATCATTACGATCAACCCCGACCAGATACGCACGGGCCAAAAGACGACTGGCGCCAACGTACAGAATTGCGCCTGCCCAATAAATGCCAAACACCGCGCGAGACAAGGCCATGATATGCGTCATGACGCCGATAAATGCCAGCGACAACACCGACAGCGTCACACCAATTACGACAATGCTGATGATTTTTTGATCGATGTAACGAATCACGGCACGATAGAGGCCGAGACGAATAAAGATGGGAATGGAGAGTAAGGGGGCTCCGGCGATAAGCCAAAAATAATGAAAAAATAAATTCGAATCGAAGCCATCATAGCGCAGCCAGATTGCCAGGATAAACGTCAACGGAAGACACACGGCATCGACCGCCATGGCAATGATTTGCTTCTTTAATCGGGGTAAGGCGAGTATGAATTGCATGCTTTAGGTTTCCGATAGCAGTGGCTTAATGGCTTACGCCGTCACGTTTAATCACTTTGAATAAGGTTAAAACCAAGATACGTAGATCAAGGAAAAAAGTCTGGTGCTCAAGATAGTAAGTATCTAATACAACCTTCTCTGGGATCGGTAATTCATCACGGCCATTAATTTGCGCCCAACCGGTTAAGCCTGGCACCATCAAGTGGACCTTTTTTTCTGTACGCAAGGCAATCAGATCATCTTGATTGAAGAGCGCGGGACGTGGCCCGACCAGGCTCATGTCACCTTTTAGTATGCTCCATAATTGTGGCAGTTCGTCCAGGCTAGACTTTCTCAGAAACGAGCCTATCGGCGTGAGGTATAGCGCAGGGTCGCCAAGCAAATGGGTTGCTACGGCCGGGGTATCGGTACGCATAGTGCGAAATTTCGGCATACGAAAAATGGCGTTGTTGCGCCCGACGCGATCCGACCAGTACAGCACAGGGCCACGCGATGTAAGTCGCACACCGAGTGCGACCAGAATGATCGGTATCAGCAATGTAACAGACGCCATTACGGCGAGACAAAGATCAAAAAAACGTTTCAGCATCATGACTCAGTTATGTGATTAGCGGTAGCTTGCAAACCTTGTTCAACGGTAAAAGGTGGCGTCCATTCCAGCAGGCGTTTTGCTTTGTTGATGTTCACTTGCAAAGATTGACAAAGACGGTCGGCGACCGATTTTTTTCCGCTTATTTTCGCTATCATTCGCAAAAACGAAGGCGGACATGGCAGCAAACGCGACGCTACCTTAAATGCCGTCGCAGATTTCCTCAAGAGCTCGGTGGTGGACATGTCATGTCCGTCAGAAACTAGGAAAACTTGATTGTATGAGTGTGGGTTTGCTATACAACATGTGATCAGGCTGACCAGATTGTCGACATACACAAAGCTCCTCTGGTTTCGTATGCTGCCTAGCGGTAAGGGAATTCCCCGTTGAACCCAGCGTAACATGCTGAGAAAATTGGCTCCCACACCAGGGCCGTATACCAGCGGAGGACGGATCACGGTAATTGCCATACCGGTTGTACGTCCAAGCTCGAACAAGGCTTGTTCGGCTTCTAGTTTAGAGATGCCGTAAGGATCGCTTGGCAGCGCTTGGCAGTCTTCGGAAAATGCGGCTCCCGCTTTTGTTTCTTCACCATTGACCTTGACCGAACTCAGGAAAATAAACTGCTGCACGCCAGCTGCGGCAGCCTGTTCTGCCAGTTGCAATGTACCTGCAACATTCACCTGTCTAAATAAATGCAAAGGATCATTCGCAGTGTCTTGCATGACATGTACTCTGGCTGCGCAGTGAATCACCGTACTCACTTCGCCTAAGCAATGCCGCCAATCGGTGCTTCGGCCGAGATCATCGACGATCTGGCATTCGGCACCATCTATGCGCAAAGTCTTTCGGCTAGTGCAAACCAGGGGAACATTTTTTTGTATCAAGCTGTGTGCAAGTCTTTGACCGACAAAGCCGGATGCGCCAGTCAACAATATTTTGGAATTCATGTGCAGCGATTATTTGACTGAGGTGCTTATGCTAACTTTGTCGAAATAGAAATAACGTCGCGACAAAAATTTCATAAAACTGTGAAAAAACCAGATGGCATGCTTGGACGCAAGATTGCGATTTTTGTGAGCTGCAGCATGCGTCGCTTTCAGATGTGGGTAATAACGTACGCCCTTTTCCAATAGTAGTTTTGAACGGTAGCAAATATCCACGTCCTCAAAATACATGAAATAACGCAGATCGAAACCCTGTAATGTCGAATAGTGTTGCGCATCAAATGCAAGAAAAGCACCTGAAGCCCAATCGACGTGACTGGGGACAGTCATGGTATTTTTGTCATAGGGTTCAGCGACAGATCGCGCTATGCTTACCCTTGCAACAGAAAACATGTCGGGGAAACGACGGATATTGGCGTCTGATTGCTTGAATTCGAGATCGCGGTACAGATTGATCGTGGCAATAGGATCGTGATCATGACGCATTTGTTCAATCAATTGCAAGACGGTTTCCGGTGTTATGGTGATGTCCGGATTCATGACAATGAAAAAATCGTCTTTTGAAAAACCAATACTTTTTTGTATTGAATCGTAAACAAAATTATTGTTGTGACCGAAACCCAAACCAGGCTGTGTGTCAGTATAGAAGATACCGTGACCGGCGCAATAAGTTTTTAACCTGGTAGAAGGTTTGTTGTCCTTGACCCATACCTTCAGTCGGTCGCCGGCATTTAGCAAACCACCCAAGGCACTTGATATCAGCAATTCTTCATGGCCGTGACTGATGATCGCAATGTGAATCAAGTTTGCACCTGCATGAGTGGAATTTTTTGTATTGGTTTAACAATGTTCATTCAAATAAGTACTTCTGATGAACACAATTGCATGATGAGCATAATAGTACCGTCTTACCGTGAAATGCTGGAAGGAGTTTATTCTAAGAATGTTATTTAATTTTATTTGACGCTATTTTCACCTGTTATTTATTCCTTAGTGCACTGTCGACAGTGATCCGGTTTTAAGTACTCGTGCCGCCGCAAAATGCAGTAAAAGTAAATCCAAACTTACTCTGATGACCCATGCCCACGCGGCACCCATTAATCCATATTTATTGGACAGGATGTAAAGCAAGAGAATATACACAAACAGTTCAACCAGATGAAACTGCGCGGTGATCGCGGTTTTGCCTTTTGATTGCAATAAAATAAACGGCATGATCGCGATAGAGTTGATCCAAATTCCCAAGGAAAAAATCAAAACTATGGGGATTGCCTGTCTGGCAAAATCAGCTGAAATCCATAGGCTTAAAATAGGGTAAGCGAATACTGCACTGCCAATACACAGCGCCAGCATGATCAGCGTCAGGCGATGATGATTTTTTTTGTAGACTTTGGTCAATTCGTTTTGATCCGTAGTCACAGTAAAAGTGGGAAGCAATGCACCACATATGGCAACTGGAACGATGAGCAGGCGTATCAAGCCTTCCTGCGGTATGGAATACAGCGACAATTGGTCGGCACCGACCGCTGCGCTGACGAAGAAACGATCACCATACACCATCATCGGACCGATAATGCCGGTTAACGTTAACCACAAGCCGTAGGAGATTAAGCTGCGCATGTGAGTCAGCAGAGTACCCGTGGAGAGCGGTGAATTTAGTGGAGTGAACAGGTAATCCCTGAGTTGTATTGTGCCGATAACGACCACCAGAAATCGACTCGCGACCAGATAAAAAGCGATATGCGAGAGACTCGCGCCATGCAGCCAGATCGAAAGTGCCGGCAAAATAAACATGCAAAAACCGAGAAAGATTTTATTGATATTTGATGCGCCAAATCGATCCAGGCCTTCCATTGCACCGCGTTGGCCAGACGCTAAGGTCGTCGGAATAATGCCCGCCGCAGCAATCAGAAAAGCAAGGTAAGTATCCGCTTGCCATTGAGCGCTAATATTGAGCCAGTGGTGCGAGAGTTGAAACGCCAGTCCAAGGATGATCAGTGTACCTAAAGCGCCCGAGAAGCTCGTTAATATTAAACCAGCTTTTAAGGTAACTTGAATTTTCTCTTGTTGATTGTCTTGCTCTGACCTTAATTTACTCAGTTCATAAGTGAGAGCCCGGCCGGTGCCAAAGTCAAACAGGCTGAAATATCCTATCAAGGCCCAAATTAAGGTTAAGACCCCGAAAGCCTCTTTGCCCAGTTGGTTTAGGCAATACGGAATACACGCTGCGGCCGCAAGTAGCGGCAAACCCGCGCCGCCCAGATTCCATAGGGTGTTTCTTTTGAGTGACATAGTAATTAATTAGCCATGCAGTTGGCTAATTCTGACTGCCAGGAAGGTAGGTCTAGTGAAAACTGCGTCTGTAATAAATCGCTATTCAGACAAGAGTTAACCGGACGCTTGGCGGGTGTAGGATATTCGCTAGATGGAATTCCGACCAGACTAGGTGCAGGTTTATCAAACATATTATTTGATGCGGCCAGGCGAAAAATTTCTTCAGTAAATCCGCGCCAACTGGTTATTCCAGATGGCGTCAGGTGATACAGTCCCGTGTTTTCTGACCACCAAAGTCGAGTCGAATTTGCATTTTGCAGTTGTCTGAGTATTGCCCGCGTTGTTGCGGCGAGCCAAACGGCGGAGCTAGGCGCCCC
>JANYFV010000165.1 GCA_025359635.1 Undibacterium sp.
CAAAGTTAGCAAGCCTAGACACTGGCAACGCTCACATCGGCAGAAAATACATAACCGGCGCCACGCACAGTCTTGATCAAGGCCGCTTGTTTGCTATCGTCCTTCAGCAGAAGGCGCAAGCGGCTGATTTGTACGTCGAGCGAACGATCGAGCGGGCCAGCATCGCGGCCACGCGTTTCTTCCGAGAGCACATTGCGGTCCAGGATATCGCCTGGGTGCTCGACAAAATACTTGAGCAGCTGGTAATCCAGACCTGTTAAGGCGACCACCTCACCCGCGCTGTCAATTAATTTTCGTTCGACCAGATCGAGGGTAAAGCCGACAAAGCGGTAATAGCGCGGTGTGGCCGGTACTTCAATTGCAGAGCGTCGCAAGATGGCCTTGATACGTGCCAGTAACTCGCGTGGGCTATACGGCTTGGCGATGTAATCATCGGCACCAAGTTCCAGCCCGACAATGCGATCGGTTTCATCCGAACTGGCCGTCAGCATGATGATGGGCACGTTGGAACGTTGCCGCACAATTTTACACAGCGCAAAGCCATCGGTATCTGGCAGCATGACGTCAAGTATCACCATAGAAAGCTGATCGACCTGGCTATTAAATTCAGCGACGAAACTCTCACCGTTATGCGACAGGATCACTTCGTATTGATTTTTTTCCAAATAGGTTTTCAGTAACACACGAGTTTTCTGATCGTCGTCTACGATGAGTATTTTGCGGGACATATTTGCTTCCTGGTTTTGCGATGAATGCCACTACTTACGGTTGTTCAGATTAAGCGTGCGGAAGATTGCGGCAAGACGTTTTTGGGTTTCTGCCGGCGTCACGCTGTCATCGATAAAATATTTGTGGATCACCGCGATGATCGCATCCCGGCTCGATTCATCGGTCGCCATCCTATGCACCAGGCTCGGTGCCTGCATAGATGCGCCTTGCGCAAAGGCGATCCAAGAGGCGCGGGCACAACTATCCATTTTGGCCGGATCTGCATCACGTAGTACCGACACCGAACCTTTAATCGCATTGTATTCAGCTTGCACCGACGGTGTCGCCACTAGCTTGGCCAATTTTTCCTGTGCCGCCACATGCGAATAATCGTTGGTAAACATCGAGAAGGTATCGACGCTATACAAATGATATTTTCCTGTCCCTGGCATCGAAGTACAGGAAAATTCATCATCAGTAGCGTAGCCCCACTCATTGAGTTCACCCTTAGCCCAGTCACCCATAATGGTCATGGCAGCCTCGTGTCTGGAAAACTGGCGCACCACCTCGGTCCAGGGGCGTTCATCAACCGGATGACTCATCCAATTCTTCATGAGTCTGAATCGCTCAAGCGCCTGGATAAACCGGTGATCAAACACGGCCTGGGCATTTTGTTTGACGAACAGCTCGCGATGATACTCAGGCCCGCTCTCAGCCAGAATCAAATTTTCAAACAAGGTGGCGAGCTGCCAAGGTTCACTGCTTTGCGCCAGCGGGATCACGCCCGCGGCCTTCAATTTCGCGGCGAGTAACACCAGCTCATCCCAGGTTTCTGGCAGGCTTAACTTGAGCGTGGCAAACAGCTTGCGGTTATAAAATAAGGTATTGATGCGATGGATGCCGAGCGGTGCAGCCACGACATGCTGGCGGTATTGAATCAGGTTTTGGATAGTCGGAAAGAAGGCCGTATTCCATTTATTGGTGCGCGCAACTTTATCAAGCTCAAGCAAAAAACCAAGCTCAGCCCACTCACCTATCGAGGCGCCGATAATCTGCGTGACCTCGGGCGCATCGCTGGCCAGAACCCGGCTTTTGAGCACTTTGCCAGCGCCGATACCGGCCCCGCCAGGTATCCCCACATCGCGCCACAGCAAGCCCTCGTCGGCAACTCTGGCAGCCAAATAACTCGCCGCTTTACGCTCGCTGGCCGAGGTCCACCAATGCAACACCTGCAGCGTGGAATCCTGCGCTGGTACCGCGCAAAAACTGTTCGTCATACTGCAGAAAAAAATAATCACACCCAAAAAAACGGGCTGCAGAAGCTCGCGGCTTATTCTGATGGCAGTCAAATTTTCAATGGGTGAAATCACTTAAGATGGTCGGATGAGTTTTTTATTGCAATAAAAAAATGGGTTCAGGTATAGCTGCCGAAGTATTCATCAACTCGGGTTTTATCACAAGTAGCATTTTCAATGCGCGCTATACTAAGGTTCATTAAGTCTCGGTACTCACCAGATCCCAATCATTTTCCTCTTCATACTGACACATCCAGTTTACTGTCTGATGCCATTCCCTGACAGTATCGGCATTCACGCTGGCGGGGCATGGCCTGCCGGTGAGTTGGCTATGACGCACTTCCCAATGCAGGCGATACAGCAAGTCTGAGTAATCCATCACCACGTCTTTTCTGCGCAGACGGATAGCAGCTGTAAGCTTGTTCGGCGCGTCTGCTTCATACGGAAACAATTTAACAATATTTTTTAGATTGGATGGTACTGCAGTCAATGTAATTTTTTCTGTCAGGCCGGCGCACCATGCCAGAAAATACAGCGACTCCTGACGTGGTGCAAACTGCATGAACTGCTCTTCCGTCGGCGCTGCCGCAAACAGAAACGTCTGTTCTTGCCTGGATAAAAATGCTGTCATCTGATGCGTCTCAAGATAGGCACGAAAGCGCGTACAGTCGCGCGCCACGGCCGCACTGCTGACCGCCCACAAGGCGATTAAACGCTGCAAGACTTCAGCGCTACTACGCAAGGTGACTTCTTCATCCGATTCAATGACATGCAATTGCACATTGATGCGGATGCCGCGCTTATGCAGTTGTAACTCGGAGGCTTGTTTACGTTGTTCTGGGCTCATAACGGTTTCGACGAAATAGCGACTTGATCAGGCGGGCATTATGCCACGCAGCATGACTATTGCTGACCTGACGCAATCATCATGTTAAAATTTTAAGTAAATCATTTGAAGGAACATTATGAACATCGTTATCCTCGCCGCCGGTATGGGCAAACGCATGCAATCCGCTTTACCTAAAGTTTTACATCCTCTTGCTGGCAAACCTCTGCTCTCACATGTGATCGACACCGCGCGCGGCTTGCAAGGGATAGGTACGGCGAATATCTGCGTAATTTACGGCCATGGTGGCGAGCAAGTGCCGACTACGGTAGCCGCAGCTGATCTGCGTTTTGCCCTGCAAGAACCGCAACTGGGCACCGGTCACGCCGTGGCGCAAGCGAGCCCGCTGTTAGACGACAGCGTGCCGACACTGGTACTTTACGGCGACGTACCGCTGACCACTAGCGCCAGCTTGCAACGCCTGATTTCTGCCGCTGGCAGCGACAAACTCGCGATACTCACTGCAGAAATGGTCGACCCGACAGGACTAGGCCGCATGGTGCGCGAAGACGGCAAAATCGTGCGTATCGTCGAACAAAAAGACGCGAATGAGGCAGAAAAAAAGATCACGGAAATCAACACCGGCATCCTGATCGCCCCGACAGCCAAACTCAAACACTGGCTCACTACGCTTTCGAACAACAACGCACAAGGTGAATACTATCTGACCGATATCGTCGCGCGTGCCGTGTTTGACGGCGTGCCGGTAGTCTCGGCGCAACCGGATGCAATCTGGGAAACTCTGGGTGTGAATAGCAAAGTGCAACTGGCTGAGCTGGAGCGCGTATATCAAGGCAACATCGCCAAAAGATTATTGGAACAAGGCGTCACCCTGCTCGACCCGGCGCGTATCGACGTGCGTGGCCTGTTGATTTGCGGACGCGATGTCAGCATCGATGTCGGCTGCGTATTTGAAGGCAAGGTCACCTTGGAAGATGGCGTAAACATAGGGCCAAACTGCGTGATCAAAGACGCGCACATCGCGGCTGGCGCCAGCATCAAGGCGTTTTGCCATATCGACGACGCCAAGGTCGGTGCCAAATCGCAGATCGGCCCATACGCCAGATTACGCCCCGGTGCAGAGCTGCTTGACGACGTCCACATCGGCAATTTTGTCGAAGTAAAAAATAGCCAGATCGCCGCTCATAGCAAGGCCAATCACCTGGCCTACATCGGCGATGCCACCATCGGCAGCCGCGTCAACATCGGCGCCGGCACCATCACCTGCAACTACGACGGC
>JANYFV010000187.1 GCA_025359635.1 Undibacterium sp.
CGGTAAACTGATAGCGGTTGCCAGGGTGCCACATGGTGACTATCGTAGCAATTTTCTCTTGTGATAGAGTTTTCCGGTGCAGCACTAAGCAAGCCTCTTTGTTGGAAATATTCAGCATGTCGGCGATAGCTTTTGGCGGCAACACCGCCTCTATGCTGTAGTCGACTCCTTGCAAGGGGGCAATCGCTACCAGGTATTCATTTGGTGTAACAACCGAGAAGTTTTGCCCTAAATATTCTGGCACCAGCTTAGAGTTAACCCAGCGGTCTTCCACTTGAATCGCGATCTCGTTCTCAAAGTGTACGATGACAGAATGAAACAGTACATAGCCTTGCTTGACTTGAAATTGCGCAGCCATTAGTTGATTGGCGTTGATCGCTTTGAGTTCGTGCAGTTCGCTGCGATGTGCATGCCCGCGCGATCTTATTTCTTCGGCGATACTTTTAATCTCGACCAACGTCGCTTGATATTTGTGTTGGGCAACATAAGTCCCAGAACCCTGGATGCGGGTGAGAATTTGCTCGGTAGTCAGTTCACGCACAGCGCGGTTGACGGTCATGCGTGAGACCTTAAATTGCTCGGCCAATACGGCTTCAGACGGTATGGCGTCGCCTTCCTTCCAGGTTCCTGACTGAATTTCTTTCAGTAAATAATCCTTGATGCTCTGGAAGACCGGAGTCTTGGGTTTGATTTTGGCTGGCACGGTGTTCCTGCATAAGGGTTTCTGATTCGCTGCAAGCCCCAGATTGCACGCACTTTCGTCATTCCCGCGTAGCAGGAAATCCAGCAGCTACTTTGTGCGAAGTACGTCAATCTTAGTGCTACGCGTGATGAACGAGCTGGATTCCCGTCTCCGCGGGAATGACGTTAACGAGCATTTGAGCTTGGTAACAATTTTTCGTATTGTCGCACAAAAAAATCTGCTTGCAAAAGTTGTATATACAACTTAAACTTCTTTTTATTCAAAATCTGGCAGGTGCCGGATTGGAATTCTTATTCGATTTGTGAGGGATGAAAAATGAACAACGATCCACGCTGGGACGCAAGCCGCGAAATCCGTGCACCAAGAGGCAGTGAAAAAGTCTGCAAGACCTGGGTGGCCGAAGCGGCTTACCGCATGATCCAAAATAACCTCGACCCTGAAGTCGCAGAGAACCCTAAGCATCTGGTGGTGTACGGTGGTATCGGCCGCGCCGCACGCAACTGGGCTTGCTATGATCAAATCCTCGCGAGTTTGAAAGAACTTGGCGAAGACGAAACTTTATTGATTCAGTCCGGCAAACCAGTCGGTGTTATTAAAACCCATGAAGACGCACCGCGCGTCTTGATCGCCAATTCCAACCTGGTGCCGAAATGGGCGAATTGGGAACATTTTAATGAACTCGACCGCAAGGGTCTGTTCATGTATGGCCAGATGACCGCCGGCAGCTGGATCTATATCGGTAGCCAGGGCATCGTCCAGGGAACTTACGAGACCTTTGTCGAAGCCGGACACCAGCACTTTAATGGAAATTGGGGCGGGCGCTGGATACTCACCGCAGGCTTAGGTGGCATGGGCGGCGCACAACCTTTGGCGGCAACCTTGGCGGGTGCGGTTTCCTTAAATATTGAATGTCAGCAAAGCAGCATCGATTTCCGCCTGCGCACCCGTTATGTCGATAAGCAAGCCAAGGATATTGATGACGCTCTGGCATTGGTGAAATACCATTGCGAACGTAAAGAAGCGGTATCGATTGCCTTGCTTGGTAATGCGGCAGAAATTTTGCCAGAGTTGGTTAAGCGCGCCAAGGCCGGCAGCATCCAGCCTGATCTGGTTACTGATCAAACCTCGGCACATGACCTGATCAACGGCTACCTGCCAATAGGCTGGACAGTCGCAGAATGGAAAGCCGCGCAACACGACCAGAGCAAGCACGCCAAATTGACGGCAGATGCAGCGCATTCCTGCGCGGTGCATGTGCAGGCGATGTTGGATTTCCATGCGATGGGTATCGCCACGGTCGACTATGGCAATAATATCCGTCAGGTGGCGTTTGATACAGGCGTCAAGAATGCGTTCGACTTCCCGGGTTTTGTGCCAGCGTATATCCGCCCCTTGTTCTGTGACGGAAAAGGGCCTTTCCGTTGGGTGGCGCTCTCTGGCGACCCGGAAGATATCTACAAAACCGATGCCAAGATTAAAGAACTTTTCCCTGAAAATAAAGCCGTGCATAATTGGCTGGATATGGCAAAAGAGCGCATTGCTTTCCAGGGTTTGCCGGCACGCATTTGCTGGCTTGGTTTGGGTGAGCGTCATCTGGCCGGTCTGGCATTTAATGAGATGGTAAAAAATGGCGAACTCAAAGCACCCATCGTGATTGGTCGTGATCATCTTGATACCGGCTCGGTCGCCAGCCCAAATCGTGAGACAGAAGGCATGATGGACGGTACTGATGCGGTATCCGACTGGCCTTTGCTCAATGCCTTGTTAAATACGGCGGGTGGTGCAAGTTGGGTCTCGTTACATCACGGTGGCGGCGTCGGCATGGGCTATTCGCAACATGCCGGTATGGTGATCGTCGCCGATGGCACGGACGCTGCAGCAAAACGGCTGGCGCGCGTGTTGGTGAACGATAGCGGTTCTGGCGTGATGCGCCATGCCGATGCTGGTTATGAGAGTGCGGTGGCTTGTGCCAAGCGGAATCATTTGAATTTGCCGATGATTAAGTAACTCTATTTCTCCTTTCTCCCGCTAGCGGGAGAAGGGCAGGGGATGAGGGCGGTCGGACGACTTAGGTGTTTGAATTGCTGAATAGGTCAAATGCACGGAAAAGAATTCGTCGTCAGGTTTTGCAAACACCCTCACCCTAACCCTCTCCCGCTAGCGGGAGAGGGGACTTAAATAAATTGCCGTACACAGTTAAAAATTGAAGGAAATATAATGACGAACACTTTAGTAATCCAACCAGGTCAATTCAGCCTGTCCGATTTACGCGCGATCTGGCAGCAAGCCGTGCCATTGTCACTGGCCGCCAGCGCCTACGCAGCGATCAATGAAGCTTCTGCCACTATCCATAAAATCGTGGCAAAAGGCGATGCTGCTTACGGTATCAATACCGGCTTCGGTAAGCTCGCTAAAACCCGCATCCCGGATGAGCAGCTTGAATTGTTGCAACGTAATCTGATCATGTCGCATTCGGTCGGCTCTGGTGACCTGATTTCTGATGAAGTGGTGCGCTTGATTTTGGCGATGAAAATTGCCAGCCTGGCGCGCGGCTACTCGGGTATCCGTGCCTCGGTCATCGATACCATGATTGCACTGTATAACGCGGGTATCATGCCGGCGATTCCGGTGAAAGGGTCGGTCGGCGCGTCCGGGGATCTGGCGCCTTTGTCGCATATGACTTTGGCTATCATGGGCGAAGGTGAAGTGCGGGTCGCGGGTAAATTGGTCGATGCTAAAGCAGCGCTGGATGCTGCGGGAATTACCCCAGTGGTGCTGGCCGCCAAAGAAGGCCTGGCCTTGATTAATGGCACACAAGTCTCAACTGCCTTGACCTTGAATGGCCTGTTTTTGGCAGAGCGTTTATTGGAAGCTGCCACTATCACCGGTGCCATGTCGGTGGATGCGGCAAAAGGCAGTGATGCGCCGTTTGATCCACGGATTCATGCAGTGCGCGGCCAGCCAGGGCAAATCGCCACGGCACAGATTTACCGTAGTTTGCTCGATGGCAGCGAGATCCGCCGTTCGCATCTAGTGAATGACGAGCGCGTGCAGGATCCGTATTGCCTGCGTTGCCAGCCGCAAGTCATGGGCGCCTGCCTCGATATTATCAACAATGCTGCGCGTACTCTGCTGATCGAAGCCAATGCCGTGACCGATAATCCTTTAGTGTTTGTCGATACAGGTGAAGTGCTTTCTGGCGGTAACTTTCATGCAGAACCAGTGGCTTTTGCGGCCGATACTCTGGCCTTGGCGATTGCCGAAATTGGTTCAATTTCTGAACGCCGGATTGCTTTGCTGATTGATGCATCGATCTCTGGCTTGCCGCCATTTTTGGTGCCGTCTTCAGGATTGAATTCTGGCTTTATGATCGCCCATGTCACGGCTGCGGCTTTGGCTTCAGAAAATAAATCACACGCGCACCCGGCAAGCGTCGATACCATTCCCACTTCAGCCAATCAGGAAGATCACGTCAGCATGGCGACTTTCGCTGGCCGCCGCTTGCATGAAATGGCGCACAATACAGCGACGATTGTTGGTATAGAATTGTTGGCGGCAGCGCAGGGAGTTGACTTTCATCAGCCCTTGCAGACCTCAAGAAGTTTGACCTCTGTGCATCAGGCCTTGCGCGCCAAGGTGGCGTTTTATGATAAAGACCGTTTCTTCGCGCCAGATATCGCTGCTGCCAAAGAGATGGTTTTGCAAGGGTCTTTGAGTGCACAATGTCAGGACTTGTATCAACACTTATATTTGCAATAATGTAGTCAAAAATGTCGTCAAAAATATCTTCAATAAGCTGAGTCAAATTTATGCGTAAATGGAGTCAAAAAGATTATAAATTCATGCCTTGGAAAAATGGTGGCGGCAGCACGACCGAGCTGGCGATTTTTCCGCAAGGGGCAAGTCTGGATGATTTTGTCTGGCGCTTAAGTACGGCCTACGTCAACAGTTCTGGCCCTTTTTCGCATTTTGCACAAATCGACCGCAGCCTGGCGATCTTGTCTGGTGACGGTTTGACACTGCACAGCGACAGCGAGCAGAGCGCTGGCAATAGCGTCACGCTGACACAAGAAAGTCTGCCGTATCGATTTTCTGGTGCAACGCCGATCAATGCAGAGCTAATTGCCGGCCCAGTGCTAGATCTGAATTTGATGACAC
>JANYFV010000198.1 GCA_025359635.1 Undibacterium sp.
CCGACTAAAGCATTCGGGGATGACGATTACATCCGCGCTTCCCTGGAAGTTAACGAAGGCCTCAAACTTAGGGCAACATACGTTTAAGCGTATTATCTTTCATAAAGTAATGGTGATATAAACCGGCAAGCGCATGTAAACCGATGAGGAAGTAGCCAACATTGCCTACAGTCCCATGCACTTCCACTATAAGTTCTGCCAGTTCTTTATTTTTGGCTATAAGAGCTGGCAACTCCAAGCCAAAAAACGGGATAGTTTGTCCAGCGGCACTAAGCACTAACCAGCCCGCAATCGGCATACAGATCATGAAGGCATACAAAACGACATGCATGATCGTGGCTAGTGTCTCTTGCCACGCAGCTGGTGCCGGGATGATGGCTGGGCGAATAGTTTTTAGACGAACCACCAGTCGTGTGATGGCAAATGCTAAAACAGAAAGACCAAGCATAAAGTGCCACATCTTCAACGCCTTACGCGGCGTGCTTCCCTTAGGAAAAAATTCATGCAACTCCATAGTTGCATACACAGCGATCAACAATAAAACCATCAACCAATGTAAGCCTATAGAAATCTTGTTGTAGCGTTCGCTTGCACTAAGTGATGAAGAATTTGCAGTAGTCATGTTGTTCCTGTTAGCTTTACTATTGTTTGATGAAATACTTATGCCTTGAGAATGCGGTATGTATACAAAGTCTATGCGTCCATGATAGGCGAATTTTCAAATCAATTGCTACTTTCTTTTGACGTCAATTCTCAGAAAAAAAATCTTTAACATCATAAGAATCATGTCTTACAAGCCATGTGCCTTCAATGCTTCAATCTCAAGATCACCATCATCGACCAGTCGCGCCCAGCCTTCAAATTTACCTAGTCCAAGAGAACGTGCCATCGAAAGCAACAGACTTTGTCCGGGCGCAGCGCGCTCTGGCATTAACTGATATATCGGGTCAGCAAACGCTGTTGCTGGTGCCACAATGGTCCAGCCCATTTCTTTGAACATTACGATCACATCATCTAGCCATAATGCATTAATCAGATTGTGATGCATCAACATTACTTGAGCTACATCTCGCCCTTGCAATTGCTGAGAAAGCAAGCGATACGCCAATGCCCTTTGTTTGACATGGGTAAGGTAAGCATGCTTAATCGGAGTGACGTCGGCATCATTATTTTTGTTCAAGACCTCGATCAATTTTTCATCGAGACGCCAGTCGCTGGTATCGAGACTCACATACGCGTTGCGATAGCCTTGCTGTTTCAAAAATGTACGCATGCCATCGCGTTTTTCTGTTGTATTCCCCTCCCGCAAATATGTGTAGCGAAACCATTTTTGATAGCCAGGTAGCGTGCTGACAATTTTGTCGCAATCAAGAATCTCTTGCTCGTATTGCGCGAGACTGGTGCTGGCGCTATTCAGGTCTGGGTGTGTCATTGTGTGATTACCGAGCGCATGCCCAGCCTGTCCCCATGCCTTGGCCAAAGCCAGACCCGCTGCTTGATTTGCACCATATGTAGCCGTCACAAACAATGCTGCCTTGACCTCATGTTTTGCCAATGCCTTAAGTATTTCAGCATTGCGTTGCTCCGGATTCAGGCGCGGAGTCTCGATCAGATTCGGCCCATCGTCAAAAGTAAACGCGACCGATTGCGCAGCAACCAAAGAAGAAAAACTAACAAGAAAAATACAAATGGCACTACTATAAAACAACCATAATTTGAGATTTTTTAGCGGGATCATCGTTATTGATTTTTTCGGAAAATTTATGACTGAACTTGCAGTGTCTTAACGACTTTGCTCTCGCCTTTTTCACCCATGCCAGAGCTGCTATTCTTGGTTTCTTTACGTACCGTTAATAATCTATCTCCTACTTGATTATAGACAGATTCACTTTCATTTTTTTGTTCAAAACTGACCACTACAAATGCACGGCCAGACATGTTTTGTATAGCGCGGCTAGCCAAAGGCGTACCATCTGCAGCGATCCAGATATCCAAACTACCTTCAAATTTTTTGACATATTTACGGGCGTCTTCGGGCAGTTTTTCAATTGGAAAATCAAAACTGAGTAATCTTGCTGGCTTGCCGTTATAGCTTTCTACTTTTTCACTTTTTAACACATGCTTGTCCAATGCCCTGAGCATACTGCCAGAGGCGGATATCATCGGGCGTAATTCAGTTGAGTTGAACTCTTTGAAGGCAGACAGTGTCGGTGTTTTCGCTTTGGAATTTTTTTCTTTTGCATGTTCCTCAAGCTCCAGGCGTGACAACATTTCTTTACTGTAGAGCACTTGCAAACCGCGCGCCCCGTCATCAATTGCGACATTCGCCAGACCATTGGTTTCTTCCAAATCTTTACCCTCGCCCTGGCGGCTCCAGGTCTTTGCTTCTATCGTTGCCTTCAGTGGAGCCTGCCCTTGCAACCGCACTAAGGCAGCCTTAAGGTCTGCCAGTCCATCCGCCTGTGCCATGTCACACACCATACTCAACAAGCTTGCAGCTGTTATGACAAGAAATTTTTTTAATAAACGCATTCTTACCTCTTGAGAAATGTTGTTTGGACGACTTTATTAAAACTACAAACTCTGACCAAACCTATTTATAAAAGTTCAAATATGTCTATCATCTTTTACATCAAATTTGGCATCAAGCTTGACCTCATCCTTCAGCCTCAGCCATTCGCGATACACCAGCAACGCCACTTGGGCATCATCAGCGGCATATTGCAATTGCCGCTCGCTCAATTTCGCCACAGCCCAATTCGAAGTCGACGTTTTTTTAGACTTTTGCAATTTCATACCGAAATATTTCGCCACTGCCGCTTTTGCGCCCATCTCTCTATGCTTGCTCTCACGCATGACGCGCGACAAATCCAAGACATTTGCTGGCGTAATGCCAAGTTTGGCATGCAGACGTTTATTGTCGTCGCCAAGGCCAAATCCCACCTTTAATATCTGTTTCGATTCAAGTACGGCTTTCGCAGGTTCGGTATACGAGGTATGCACAACAGGAAACAGAAACACTTGAGTATCGGTCGCCAGTTGAATCAAATGCGGGCCGTCTGATTGTTGCCCTTTAAAAAATATGGGCTTGGATTCAGTATCAAAGCCGATCACATCGGCACTCTGCATCGCGGCATAGGCAAGCTCGGCAATTTCCAGTGAATCGACCAGACAAATTTTATTAAATTGAATACCCGGATAAGGCGGGAGTATGGGGAGAATTGGTTCGTCTGAAGTCATGAGTGGAATAATTTACGTTCTTGATAGACGCATTTGTAAGGTTTTTAGATTCTTCATGCGCCAGCCGATGCGAAATTTAATTCCACTTTATTCCCTGCCGGGTCTTGGACAAACAACTGTACTTGCTCTGTCGAAGGTACCAGCACTTTTCGATAAGCAATGCCATGCGCTTGCAAGCTCTGCTCAACTTCGATCAACTTGCTGCATGTAAAGGCGAAATGATCCAGATAGCTGTCATTGTGCAGCATGCGTTCTTCGTTTGGCTCGGCCTCATACAGGTGAATCAGCGCCGTTTCTTGCGCATACAACCAATAACCAAAACCTGGAAACGCTGGCCGAAATCCCTGACGAAAACCGAGTACATCACAATAGAAATTTTTCAACGAATCGAGCAGTAAGCGATGCGCACGCAGATTGATATGATTGAGGCCAAGTGTCGTCATTCTTACTCCGTTTTGTAGATCAGTACGCCCTAGGGAAGCGCGGATTTATTCGGTACGTGCGTATCACTGGTAAGGATTTGGCAAACCCAGGCTCGCGAGAATCTCAATCTCCAAAGCCTCCATTTCTTCCGCGTCTTCATCGTTCTCATGATCATAGCCTTGTGCATGCAAGACGCCATGCACCACCAGATGTTGTGCATGCTCCAGCACCGATTTATTTTGCTCGGCCGCTTCTTTTTGTAATACGTCGGTACACAGAATAATATCGGCCTGCGTCACCTCAGCATCGCTGTCTTCGGTATAAGCAAAGGTCAGCACATTGGTGGCATAGTCTTTACCGCGATAGTCTTTATTCAGTACGCGCCCCTCTTCGGCGTCCACAAAGCGCAAGGTCAGTTCTGCCGGGAAGAAGATGGCGGTCTGCACTGTTTTACGCAGCAATGGCCGAGTCAAGAGTGCTTGCAAACGCGGGTCTGGGTATTGCACAGAAAGCGTGAGTTTATTTTTTACGGCCATGATGAGTGCTTTGTAAGGGTGTGGCTTGTTTTAAGTTGCCAATATCGGCGCTATGTTGATGATGGAGTTCATTCGCGTTTTCATAGGCATCCACAATTCGGCCAACCAGAGGATGGCGCACCACGTCAACACTGGAGAATTGTGTGAAGGCGATACCGCGCACTTCCTTTAGTACCTGACAGGCATCGATCAGTCCGCTTTTTTGATTGCGCTGCAAATCGATCTGGGTAACGTCGCCAGTGATCACCGCTTTGCTGCCGAAACCAATCCGCGTTAAGAACATTTTCATTTGTTCTGGCGTAGTGTTTTGCGCCTCATCCAAAATTACGAACGCGTGATTCAGGGTACGGCCACGCATGTAAGCGAGGGGCGCAATTTCTATCACCTGTTTCTCAAACATTTTTTGCGTACGATCGTAGCCCAATAAATCGTAGAGGGCATCGTACAAAGGACGCAAGTAAGGATCAACTTTTTGTGCCAGGTCACCCGGCAAAAAACCCAGGCGTTCACCGGCCTCAACTGCCGGACGCGTCAGCACAATGCGCTTGACGGCGTCACGCTCCAAGGCATCCACTGCGCAAGCCACGGCCAGATAGGTCTTGCCAGTACCGGCCGGGCCTATGCCGAAACTAATATCATGTTCGAGTATCGCCTTGAGATAGTGGTTTTGATGCGGCGTGCGGCCACGCAGGTCACTGCGTCGGGTTTTGAGAATCGGACTTTCTAATTCGGCTTCCGGATCAAGCACGACATCCAAAGGATCTAGCAGGCTCTCTGTCTTCGGCGCTATTGCTTTGTTTTTTTTCGCTGCCGTTTGCTTAGTCTCAACGACGCTCAATTTTCTCAATCCGGCAGCAGCACGTTGCTCAACCAAAGCCAACTGCACTTCATCGATAGAGATGATTTTTTTTGCAATGGAATAAAAATACTCTAACAATTCTAAGCCATGCTGGGCATTATTGCCGCTAACGATAAATTTATCGCCACGACGAAAAATACTGAGATCTAGTGCTGCGGAGATCTGACGTAAGTTTTCATCTAAGGGGCCGCACAAATGCGCAAGCCGGATGTTATCCATCGGTTGCGGGGTGAAATAAAGCACAGCAACAGGTGTATTGGTTTTCAAGAGTTGCCCATAAATAAAATCCTGTCACGTGCCCTAATAAAGAATAAACACTACTGTTCAATGTACGGTTAAGGAACGAAAAAATCTAATTAGCCGCAGAGGCGCAGAGTGCGCAGAGGGAAATCTTTGAAGCATTTCTCTGCGTCCCCTGCGCCTCTGCGGCGAAAGGCTTTTTTTCAACATCGTAGACAGTACAACAGCCACAAAAAATCTAGGTCACCAGCTCGCCACGCAAAGTGTAATTATATGATTCGGTAATGCGCGTATTCACCAGCGTACCGATCAATTCTTTCGAGCCGGGGAAATTCACCACGCGATTATTTTCGCTCCGTCCCTGCAGCTCATTGGCATCTTTGACCGACGGCCCTTCAACCAATATGCGCTGCACCGTGCCTATCATCGCGTTACTGTATTTTTTGGTATTGGTATCGATCTGGGCTTGCAGATGTTGCAGGCGTTTTAACTTCAATGGAGCAGGTGTTTCGTCTGCCAGATTTGCGGCTGGTGTGCCAGGGCGTGGGCTGAAGATGAAGCTAAAACTATTATCGAATTCTATGTCGACAATCAACTTCATCAAGGCGTTAAAATCTTCGTCGGTCTCACCAGGAAAACCAACGATAAAGTCGGATGATATGGCGATATCAGGACGTACTGCACGCAGCCGCCGCACTACCGATTTATATTCCAGCGAAGTGTAACCACGCTTCATGGCAGATAAAATCCTGTCTGAACCGTGTTGCGCTGGCAGGAAAACATGATTGGCAAGCTTAGGAATTTTTCCATATGCGTCGATCAGACGCTGGGTAAATTCTTTTGGATGGCTAGTCACAAACCGGATGCGTTCGATCTGCGGAAACTCGGCAATATATTCAAGCAGCAAGGCAAAATCAGCGATCTCGCCATCATCCATCACGCCGCGATAAGCGTTGACATTTTGCCCCAGCAAACTGACTTCTTTCACACCCTGCGCAGCAAGGCCTGCAACTTCAGCGAGCACGTCATTAAATGGCCGTGAAACCTCTTCACCACGCGTGTATGGCACCACACAATAACTGCAATACTTGCTACAGCCTTCCATAATGGAGACGAAAGCCGTGGCACCTTCAACTTTGGCTGGCGGTAAATGATCAAATTTTTCGATCTCTGGAAAACTGATATCGACTTGTGAGCGGCCGCTGCTCAGGCGTTCACTAATCAATTGTGGCAGACGGTGCAAAGTCTGCGGACCAAATACCACATCAACATAAGGCGCACGTTTGATGATCGCTGCCCCTTCTTGTGAGGCAACGCAACCGCCAACGCCGATCAACAAATCTGGTTTATTCAGTTTAAGTTCGCGTAAACGTCCCAGATCGGAGAATACTTTTTCCGAAGCCTTTTCACGCACGCTGCAAGTATTAAGCAAGATGACATCAGCGTCTTCTGGCGTATCGGTCTTGATCATGCCTTCTGCGGCTTGTAACACATCGCGCATTTTGTCCGAGTCATACTCGTTCATCTGGCAGCCGAAGGTCTTAATGAATACTTTTTTTTGCATGAATTTCTCTACTGCTTTTCCGTAATAAATTTACTTTGTTGATTTGTTTTTTTGTTTGTTGGGTGCTGCCACTGTTGCTTCTTCCGCCGACAATAGCCAGAGTGTTTCTATCTCGCCAAATTCGTTCTCAGTGTAATTAACCGGCGCCTTGACCGCATTGAGTGCGGATGAGGTAATCGACATTCCATCTTCGCTATACATCCGCGTCGCAGGCGTGGTCAGTTTAAGTTTGCCATCAATCACCAGATCGGCAAGCTTGGTAATACTCAATTCACCTCGTTTAGCTTGCGCTGGAAAATTCCGACCATCCGCCATCGCAGTGAGCTGCGCAGTGAGCAATGCACAGACTAAAAGCAATGAAGTCAATAATGACCGCAGGAATTTTTGTATTAACATGGCGTCGATCCTGATTAAATGACATTAAAAATCAAGCACTTACAGATATATTCAAACCCTGAATAAGGACGATAGTTTAACACATGCAGGGCATTTCAAAATATTGCCTTTCGAGCAAATAAATCATTCACTCAAATTTTTACTTAAACTAAGCTCGCTATAATGTGCGCTTTGCTTATTGTGCACACTCGGTGCCGCATTCATTATTACCACCAACAACAAGAATGAAAATATTTCCCCAATCATGCGTATTGCTACTGAGTTCGTTTTTCATCCTGTTCAATAGCCCTGCGCAGACCATTGACAACAATGCAGTCATCAATAGAGATCTGCTGCCTGTACCTAGTTTCAGTCTGGACTTTACTGCAGACTCATTGAAAAAGGCAGGCGCACGTTATCCTGATGGCCAGGGCTTTTCCTTTATTCAAGGAAGAAATGGCCGACCAGCCGTGCAATTTTTTGGCACAGATCAGCCCAGCGTTATCCAGATACCCAATACACCAACATTGCAATTTAGCGATGGTGCGAGTGTTGATATGTGGGTAAAAATTACTGCAAACCATGGCATGAATGGCGAAGGCAACAAAGTGCAAGGCAGCGGATGGTTGATGAGCCTGCTAGCAAAATCTCATGACAGAAATGGTTTTGTATTGCTCTCGATGAGGCAAGATCCCGATGCGCCAGATAACAGACAAGCAAATTTAGTCAGCTACGATCAGACCTGGAATGGCATAGCGTGCGAAGAACTTGAGCGAGTCCCATCGATCCCGGTTGGAGAATGGTATAGGGTTACGGCAGTTGCATCGAATAAAACAGGAACCCACATCTACATCAACAAGAAATTGGCGGTAAATTGCCTGAATGCACGGCCCAATTTCAAGACTAGCAATTCTCAAGACCTCTATATAGGCAGATTCAAAGATAGCTGGTATCCCTTGCATGGGGCAATCCAGGATTTGCGCATCTATCAGAGCGCTTTAACTGAACAGCAAATCCTAGCGCTACCATAAATATTCCTGATTAATTACTACGCTCAGATAACATGTTTCTTCGTCATTCCCGCGCAGGCGGGAAACCAGCTCGTCCACCACGCGTAGCGTCAAGACAGCAGTGCTGCGCACGAAAATTGCTACTGGATTCCCGCCTGCGCGGGAATGACGTGAATGGGCATCTGAGCGTAGTAATTAATCAGGAATATTTAAGCAAGCCCCTACCACCAATTGCCCATCAAGACGAATGCAGCCCAATAGTAGGGGTGCGCATAGGGACGTTTGGGATCAATAAGATACGCTGCTGATTTATCCGTTCTGATGCGCCTGGCACCACGTTGCTGAACATGCATGGATGTCGCTGAAATGTCATCTTCAATAAAGGCCCGCTGAGCGATTCGCAAAGCTTGCGCTTTACTTAAACTCCTCGACCAGTTACGATAAAAGTTCGGCATGAATATCGCCGTACTTTGATCCTCGATCGCCCACTTGGTCGCCAAAATACTTTTTGCACCGCGCTTTTGCAGCACTGCCCCCAAGCCTTCAACTTCAAGTCCGTTCAGGTTTTTTCCGGCAGCGTCAGTATCACATGCGGATAAGGTGAGTAAATCGGTATGCGAAAAATCAAAGCTGGCTTGCTTCAGTTGGCTCACGCTTAATTGGCTTCCATCGCCCATGAGCAAAAAAGACTCAGTGTCATTGCCTAGTTTATAGATGAAATGACTGGCTACATGCAGTATCGGATATTTTTTCGCCAATATTTTTTGCAAGGAATGTTCAGTAAAGGCCTCGTCCAGCAAAACTTCACCAGGAAAAACACCGTGCTTGCCTTGTCTGACGATTCCCACCAGCTCACGTTTTACGCCAGGCAAGGCACGAAAACCCAGAACCGCATGCGTCACACCGAGAGCGCCGACCCGCAGCTCATGCGCAGCGACGCCAGACAAATTCTCACTTTCTGTTTGTGTTTGCAGGCTCGAATTATATTGCTGCACCAGATAATACTTACCATCGTGCAGTGCGGCCATAGGCAGTTGATGTAGCACGCCGTCGAGCGAGAACAGCAAGGTGTCAGCCCGTGCTTCCTGCAAATCTGCGGCGATTGGGGCAATCAGGATTTGATATAAGTCTTGTGCCAACGGCAAAGGATCACGCCGGGGATTTTGTACGATCTCAAGAAAATTTTTCACTTTCTTTTGCAATGCCGCTGCCGTGATTTCTATCTTATGCAGGCTGCGGCCATTAGGCGTAGTCAGTAAAATAGTCGTACTTTGTTCGGCAACAAAATACTGCAGCAGCACGGCGCCATGCCCTTTTTTTTCCAGCAACTTGTGTTTAGCCTCAGCGACCTCGATACTTTCGACGGGGGGGATTTGTGCACTGGCTTCTGCTTGTGTAAACGCGGCAAAAAAATCTTTAAAAAACGCATCAAACTCTAACCGGCTTGAGTTTAATTTTTCTTCCTGCGCTTGCAGAAAATCTGGTGCAACAGTGATCGAATTACGCTCATTTCGCTTTTTTACTTGCCCCCAGTTATATTGCTCGCTGGCCAAACGGCCTAAACCGGCATTAAATAGATGTTTACTTTGTTCCTCGAAGGCATTCAGTTCCGCTGTGCGCATCTCCTTACCACCCTCCCCTACAAAATCCAGGTACTCATTTTCTTTCAATAAATCTAAAGCGTCCTGCGCCTCGACAAGGCGGCCTTGCTGAAATAAATTGGCGATCAGGTTTCTGAAAACGGTCGAACGCACCGCGACAAAATTTCTACCAAATGATTGATTTGCCAGGCGCAACACCCGCCCGCCAGTCAGCGCCATTTCAGCCGCACGTTTACTAAAATAGATGGCTGCATGCGGGTTATTTTTCGCCTGTGCGTAATGGACCAGCAAATCAAATAAGGCAATTTTTTCCCGGTAAGAACTATCGGCCCAGCCCAAGCCCAGTGCACGGCTTATTGGCGCAAGAATTTCGTCAAACTTAGCGTCGGATTTCAAAATATTGGCATAGTTGATCAGTGGTGCCACCAGATTGGTCGCATACATGCCCTGGATTTTCTCCCGGATCGCGATAGCTCTTTTAATTTCGATCAATGCCAGATCGTTGGCCTGTGTTTTATTGTGCAAGCAAGCCAGTTGATTCAAGGTGGCGGCAATTTCTATCGATCCGCTGCCGTAGCTCAATTCTTGCAGCAGCAGCAGAGCTTGAAGTAACTTAACCGCCTCTTGGTAAAACGAAAAATCGTCAGACAACTTAGCACGCGTCATCATTACTTTTGCCTGCATGTCTAGCGTGCGAATGTCGCTTGCACCCAATTCACCAAGCAAGCCAGCTAGCACTTCTTGATAGATCGCCAAAGCAGCAGACAGATCACCGGCCTCAAGACTGGCGTCACCGATACGGCTTAACGCCTCGCCCTTACACTCAGCCATATTCCATTGCCCCGCTTCACATAAAGCCAAGGCGCTGTTCGCATGGAGTTGCGCCAGCTCCAGCGCACCGACACTAATATTGACCGAGGCTAAGTCTGTATAAGCATGCGCCAACTTCAGGCGACTACTTCCTTCGACTTGCATATAAATCGCCACGCTTTTTGCCAAAGCCCGGATCGCCTCATGCACGTCGCCACGCTTCAGCCACAGGTTCCCAAACACGTGCAAAGCCTCCGCATAAGCTTCACTGGGCAGTTGCAGGCGATAAATTCCCAAGGCCCGGTTCAAATGAATATATGCCACATCAAATTGTCCATCGCGCAGATAGCCCGCCCCGAGTTGAACCAGGCACTTGGCAATCGTGTTCTGATCAGAGGCATTTAATTCAGCGATTTTCAATGTCGCTTCATAGTCCAAAATCAGCTTCTGGACGTCAGCGTTTACCGTTGCACTCTCAGGAGTCGCCACCACTGAGGGCAGAGTCTGTGAAATTTGCGAATGCGTGCCAGCAGTTACGCTCTCAGTTGCCAACACAGCACGTGTCGATGAGACGCAAAGGCTGAACACTACTATCGAGAAAAAATGAAGGCTGCGCAAACTAATCCTAAGGCGACAAATAAAAACACATAAACAATCATCCAATAAAAATCTGCTCTT
>JANYFV010000200.1 GCA_025359635.1 Undibacterium sp.
CGAAGAAGAACAGCTATGCCAGCGCGCCAATCGACTGGGACAACAACTCACCGAACATCTGACTGCGGCGAAAGCACACATTCCGCAAATTGCTGAAATCCGCGGCCTCGGTGGCATGCTGGCGGTAGAGTTTCATCATCCGGAAACGGGTAAGCCAAATCCGGAATTTACTAAAAAAGTGCAGACCTACGCGCTCAAAAATGGGTTGATATTATTGACCTGCGGCGTATATGGTAATGTGATTCGCTTCTTGTTTCCACTGACAATTCCGGACGCAGTAATGGCAGAAGCCTTAGTAATACTTGATGCGGCGTTACGTGCATAATCAAGTCCAATTGTGACTGTTCAGCCTCTATGAAACGACCATTTTAAAAGTGCGAAAACCTTCATTAGCCGTCATGCCGGACTTGATCCGGCATGACGATAACGAGAGGTTTTAATATCGTCATCATACCGATTGAATAGTCACGTCCAATTTAATAAAGAGAAGAACAATATGTTGAACTTAAAAGATGCAAGCCTACTCAAGCAGCAGGCCTTTATTGATGGTGCATGGTGCGATGCCGATGACGGCGCCACGATTGATGTGTTTAATCCGGCGACTGGAGCACTGATCGGTACCGTGCCAAAAATGGGTGCAGCTGAGGCCAAGCGCGCCATCGATGCTGGTAATGTGGCGTGGAAATCATGGCGCCAATTGCTTGCCAAAGATCGCGCCAATATCCTGCGCCGCTGGCATGGCTTGATGCTGGAAAATACCAATGATCTGGCGATCATCATGACTGCCGAGCAGGGTAAATCGCTGACAGAATCACGCGGTGAAATCGCTTACGGCGCTTCGTACATAGAATGGTTTGCCGAAGAAGGCAAACGCATCTATGGCGACACGATACCGGCTTCTTCACCTGGCCGCCGCATCATGGTCACCAAGGAACCGATCGGGGTTTGCGCAGCAATCACACCTTGGAACTTCCCTTCTGCCATGATCACCCGCAAAGCCGGCCCGGCCTTGGCGGCGGGTTGCACCATGATAGTCAAACCGGCCGAGCTCACCCCATTCTCAGCGCTGGCTTTGGCAGAGCTGGGAATACGCGCGGGGATACCCGCTGGTGTTTTCAACGTCGTCACAGGGAATGCAGCGGCCATCGGCGGCGAGTTTACTTCCAACCCACTGGTACGCAAACTTAGCTTCACCGGGTCGACCAATGTCGGCAAATTGTTGATGCAACAGTCTGCCGGCAGCATCAAAAAACTGTCTTTGGAATTGGGCGGAAATGCGCCGTTTATCGTGTTTAATGATGCCGATCTGGATGCCGCGGTAGAAGGCGCACTGGCCTCGAAATATCGCAACTCCGGCCAGACCTGCGTCTGCGTGAATCGCATTTATGTGCAAGACGAAGTGTATGAAGCGTTTAGTGCCAAACTAGTCGCGGCGGTACAAAAAGGATTTAAAGTCGGCAATGGTTTCGACGATGGCGTGAATCAAGGCCCGTTAATTAACGAGAGCGCAGTGCGCAAAGTGGAGACGCAAATCGCTGATGCGGTAAGCAAAGGTGCGCGCATTCTGGCAGGCGGCAAGCGGCATATGCTTGGCGGCAGTTTTTTTGAACCTACCATACTTGCCGACGTGAATCAAGGGATGCTGATCGCCCGCGAAGAAACCTTCGGGCCAGTCGCACCATTATTTCGCTTCAAGACCGATGATGAAGTGATCGCGATGGCCAACGATACTGAGTTTGGCTTAGCGTCTTACTTCTTTAGCCGCGACATCGGGCGTATTTTCCGCGTTGCGGAGCAATTGGAATACGGCATGGTCGGCATCAATACCGGCATACTTTCCAGTGAAGTTGCACCGTTTGGCGGCGTCAAACAATCTGGCCTCGGTCGCGAAGGTTCCAAGTATGGTATCGAGGATTATCTGGTGATCAAATACTGGTGCATCGCCGGGATGTAATTCCTTTTCTAATTCACTAGTGTCGTTGTTGCCTTCGCCTTGCCGTGCTAAAGCACTGTCTTCGGCTCGTCGCCTAGACACTAATGGATTAGAAAAGAAATAAATTAATTTGGAAAATTAAAAGGGATCTGGCGTGGTGATGCCAGATCTCTTTTTTATGCGGCTAAAGCCTACGTGTCACAGACAATTTCAGAACAACGTCAAGCGCTAAAAATAAAGCACTTATTTCATCGCATCTCCCATCAAAGACAGCATCATTCTCGCTTGCTCAGCTTCTTCTTCTGAGCCCTCTTTGATCACTTCTTCCAGTAACAAGACCGCACCTTCACTATCGCCGATATCCTGATAGGCAATCGCCAATTTGAGTTTGATCGTGATTGGTGAGATTAACGCAGTCGCATTAACTTCTTCGGTTTCTTCAGGCGTCTTTTCTTCGGCGATAACTGCTGGTTCGTTCATTAGAAAGGCGGCTGTTTTATCGCTACTGGTCACCCTTGGCGGCAGATCGAGAGGAATGCTAATTGCTGGTTCGTCAAAGGCGAATTCATCACTTTTTCCATTCGTATCAATGTTTGTTTCTACCTTTGAATTGAGCGAGCCATCACCGGAGAAGCCACTGTAGTGTCCACCATATTGATAATCACTGACGTATTTTGATCGTGTACGGATTTTACTTTCGTATTCAGCGTTCGTTAAAATACCTGTATCAGGCTTGGCCTCGGCTAGCGGGATTGCTTCTTCGTTTTCTTCTTCATCAAGCCCTGGTGGTGGCGCAAAAAGAATCGCACCGGCTTTATAATTTCTGAGTTTGTCAATATCACGTGGACGTGAGGGATCCTTCGCCAGAACATGCAAGCGTTCAATGTCACGATAAATCGACAGATCAAATCCTACGCGCGCGCCGTCCCTATCATTGACCAAAAGGCTTGCCAAATAAGGTTCAACATCATCTGAATCCCAGAGGGCGAGAATCTTATTTACAACATGAGGGAAGTTAGCTAAATTCGCCCTCCCAATCGATGATCTTTCATCCCATGGAACGACTTTGACATTAAATAGCGCGACCAGTCTTTTGCCAATGGCTTCGTATTTTTCTTGGTCGTTCATGCTGTTATACACATCGAGCAGACACAACCATGGCAATGGCGAATCTGGTGTATCAACATGATTAAACGGCTCAAGTAATTTTAGTACCTCGGTCGGTTTATGTAGCGCCATCCAGGCACCGACTAACTCCATGACGTCTGAAATTTCTTCCACTTTATTCGGAATAACTTCGTTCCTCGTTGCTTCGAAATTTGCGGGTTCATTTGCCGAACTATTGACAGCATGAGGGATTTGATCAATCGCTGCATCTCTTGCTGACATTGCCGAATGACGTTCGTAAAGTTGGCGCAAACGCTCAACATCTTCTTGCTTTTGACTTGTGTTGTTTTTTGATTCTGATGAATTTGTTTGTACTTCGACTTGCAGATTTGTTTTTCTTGTGCGTTGTAATGCACGTGCAATTATCTCTCTATTATCTTTATTTTCATCTTCAACTTCGTTTAAGCGGCGTCGGGGCGGATAAACACTTGGATCGGGGAGCGGGTTCCAGGATGACTGGTTTTGGGTCTTTTTTAATGCCATAAAACGCATAGTCAGCCATAAGATCGCGGCTAAGCACATGAGTAAAATTAATCCGAGGCCAGTAAGCCATGAAAACAATTCTGTCCGAACCGATTGCATGGCGGCTATATCGCTTGTTCCTTTTTGCTTTATCCGGTTATTTTCATTTCTTAGCGTATCAATCTCAAGCTGCAAAGATTTGATCATCGCCATTTGTGTGGTTGTAGTCAGATCGCCGGCGCTAAGTGCTGGCTCAGGCAAATCGATCGTTGGCTTGCTTATTGGCGCACTAACGACGGGGGTATTTTTTTGTGGCGTTGGAAGTGCTTTCGGGCTTGGTGTATCCTTGACTGGTTCTTCAAGCAAGGTCAGGCGCAGTCTGTTAGCAGCTGTGCTTTTTACTTTTTGAGCTGATTTCACTTCCTTGGCGCTGCTTCCACCAATAGCATCGTGCTTTTTTTTTGCGCGAGCTTGGCGCATTTTTACTTTATTGGCTTCAGTGCGTTCGATCGGAGCATCTAGCTTGGTAATTTGAATCTTGTCGTTTGTTGTCGACAAAGGTTCTGATTGTGCGACCGTATCTATATTCGGTAAGAACGCAACCGGATCAAGTAAAATTTGATAGGTGCGATTGACTGCCAATTCACAGCCCAGCGTGAGCACAACATTCATCACCGGCTCATTGATGTTTTGGTGTGTAGTCAGTTGTATGGATTGTCGTTGGCTTGTTCGCCGGACATCGATCTTTGGCAGGAAGACGACGCTACCATCGAGCGACTCTACGCGAGCTTTAATGCAGGCATACCATTGAGGACTTGACTCTGTGCCGATGACAGAGACATTAAGATTGAGTGGCTCACCAAGCCAGGATTGAACCTGAGCGACGCCAAAACCCGCAGCCTGGCTATAACCAAGACCTAGAGCCAATACAACGCCACTGAATAATTTCACACTTCGTGCTAGTTTGAGCATGATGATCACTTTGCAAGATTCACGAATTATTATTCTATGCCAATTTTGTAACAGTTAGTAATAATTAGTGACGTTTTGATCTTTTTGAAACAACGCTGGTATTTTTGACGTTTTTTCATCCTGCGTATCAATAAACCGCATGGGAACAAAGTCTATAAATAATTTGAAAAAGCGGATTGAAAAAACGATTATGAACAAACACCGTCACTAGGACATGTTGATCTAGACATCAAGCGCGCATTTAATCCGCGTTTGATCGATTGAACTTCACAAGACTCCGGTTGAAGCGCGAGTTTGATGACTTCAAGCGCTCTTTGTGGCTGTGCCTGGCCACACATGAAGATGTCGGCAGCGGCAAAGCCAAATTCAGGCCAGGTATGAATCGAGATATGGGATTCAGCCAGCAGTACCACTCCAGTAATACCTTGGCCTGTGCCAAAGGAGTGAAAGTGGCTGAATAAAATTTGCGCGCCTGCTGTTTGTGCGCTATGACATAACAAGTCTTCCAGGACCGCGGCATCCTTGAGCTTATCCGCGCTAATCCCATGCATGTCTGCAAGTAGATGCGCGCCGACGGGTTGATGCTGTTGCGTGATCACTTGTGGCCACCGCCGCCACCGCCACTACCCCATGAACTGCCAGAGCCCGAGCGTGAACTCCAATTACTGCCTGATGAGTTGTTGATATTACTGGTTGAACTAATGAACTTGGTCCAGCTCACACCTGAAGAGAGCATGGTGACCGCCATCGCATAGGCAAAAAATTTATTTTTCATTCGTCGCCTTTGCCCGCCGGGCCAAGAAATTTAGCGGGGTAATAAATGGCGGCAATCGCCAAGCCAACGATCAAAAAGCTGCCATCAAAATTCATCAGTAATGGGATGGCATTGAGCGCCAAAATCCAGAAAATAAATTTGCGCGAAAGACTTTTTGGATCGGAAGCGGCAGCACCTGCTTTGTCCGCGTTGATTTGCTCACCAAACCAGGCGCGAATCTGGTCGGCCGGTACCGGTGTCGATTGTGACCAGGTGATTTCTTCCGTAGTCATTTCGGCGGCCAGCTTATTTTGCCCGCTTTCAAATTCCGTCACCATGACGACATCGCCGACGTTCACGCGCCAGTTAAATGCGCCTGCCGCAAAGATCACTTTGGCGTTGTAATCGTAAAGTTTATTGAACGTCGTTTTGCCGATAGTCGCCGTATCGCCGTGCGACCAGCTCGGCCATTCATCTTGCACTTTGGAACGTGCCCAGCCTTCGTCGGTTTCGACCAGCCACAAAAATCCTGTGCGCGCACTGTATAAAAGATATTCAGTCCAGACAGTGTTTTCATCATCGCTGCGCTTCATCAGACCGATGATTTGGTGTGACGCGCCGTTGATGGTGGCCTTCGCACCGAGTTCCAGCGTGGTGTTCAGGTTCGCCATGCGCGTGGCTGTTGCCAGCACCTGTGCGGTGGCCCCTGTGGTATCGAGCTGACTATGGCAACTCGGGCAAATTAAATTGGCTGTGAGTCCGGGCAAATAGTCGATATTTCCGCCGCAAGACGGGCAACCCAGCCGATCTATCTTGCCGCGAAATTTACCTGCGGTGTCTTTGATCGTCTCATCGTCACGCAATAATTGGCACTTAAGATCGGCCAGCGTTACAGCCTGGCCGGTGTAGACCGTCGGTACCTCTGAATCTGAATAATCGAGCGTGAGAAAACCTGTGCCGTAACGGAAATCGGCCACTTTTGCCTGCCAGCCTTGCCCTACTTTAAATGGCAGCTCACCCTGGCCACCGATGCAATCAGCAATCCGTACTTCTGCGGCAAGATAGTCTCGCCCTGCAATCGGATAAGTTTGCGCTGGTGTGATCTCGGCAAAAGCCGGGAGTTGCTTTTCGCCGGTCCGTTCAGTGGTGAGCGTAAACAAACCGGAAGAATCACCGAGCCAGGCCGCCGCACCATCATCGAAGAGTAAATACCATTCGTTCCACATACCAGCCGAATATCGCAACTGAATGCGGCCGATCACCGTAAAACCACGCCCGCCAAAAACACCGGAAGTGCCGATCTGCACTGGCGAATAATCCTCCAGTACATCCGACATCTTGCCGTAATTTTTTACCGTATCGGCATCTTTTAATATGCTGGTTTTGCAATACTCACAGACCGCCATGACCGATGCATG
>JANYFV010000240.1 GCA_025359635.1 Undibacterium sp.
AGCTCTTTGTATATTTTCAATAAGCGCTCACGAGAAAGAGATGTCTCCGATTCCAGCAATTGCAATCGTGCGCCCAAATTAACCAGATCTATTGCCAATTGAATTTCATGCGCTTCATTCACCACACTTTTAGTTGCCATGTTAGCCGCCTATTAATTTCTGCATTTGACTAAGAGTGAGCTTAATTGATTTCTTCAACAGCTTGCCCAGCCATTAAAATTGCCGCATGGGAATGCGCTAATGCCCGCTCTTTATTGTAATTTGTGAGCATGCACAAAATAGAGCTATCTTCAAAGCGAAAACGAGCAAGCATCATATTTGATCCTGCCAGCTTCAATATTTGGGAGTTATTCAAGCCTTCGATAAGATCCGCTATTTCCTTGCCAATACCTAGACGAAATATTGCGGTTGCCTTATCAGCCCGGATCATTTGTTGAGCAAGCATCAGATAACTTAAATTGGCATCGCGAATTTCAGCCATCATATCGTTTGGTGTCATTATCCTACCCTCCATCCCTTTTAACCTGACCAAGTTTCGTTGCCAGTGAGATACATTGTGAGACTAGGGAAAGTGCCAGTGTATAGGCAAGATTCGGGATTTAATTAAAGAAAATACAGAAAAGTCCAGTAGGTGTTTTACCTACAAGACAATATAGATCGTTTGCGAAATTTTTTTCGCAAAGAATGAAAATTTAAAACTAACTACAAAATATTCCAGCCTTCTTTAAAAGTACTTACAAATCAAACACTTAAAAGAACTAACACAAATAGCAATCTGCTTTCTTTACCATTAACGGCAGTAGAAGTGAAAACTTTAGGGTAAATTAAAAAATATTTAAAAGCAGTTTCAACACTATCTTTAACGTCAGCTAATGAAAAAACTTTAGCTAAATATGAGATTTTTTTAACACTTCCAACGATCAAACAACAATTAATGATTAAAAAAATAATATATTCACGTTTCCCAAACAATCTCTCATGGAAAAAGTGAATCAAAAATCAAAAGTGGGAGAATTTTCCGCCAAATTTTTGGGGGAATTATTAGTGCGTGTTGACATATTTATTTGCCCAGGCCCCAGTTAACTTTTGTTGAAATGTATTTGCATCCTTGAATTTGGGCGAATCAAGGATGATAAGAGATGATCAGAGGGAAAGAATAGAAGTACTTCTGCTCGGCGGAAAAGGAAAGCGTGGAAGACCGGCGGCGAACAATGTCAATTTGTTGAGGCAGTGATTTGGATAGCGCGTACAGGAAGCCCGTGGCGAGATTTGCCAGTTGAGTTTGGTCCGTGAAATTCAGTCTATATTCGATTTGCGCGCTGGTCTGATAAGAACGTCTGGCAAAATATTTTTGCGGTGCTAAGGGTAGATGCCGACTTTGAAGAAGTGTATTTAGATAGTACCGTAGTGCGAGCGCACCGGCACGCTGCTGGTGCGAAAAAAAGGCGAGCAAGCTCTTGGACGTTCTCGTGGGGGGATTAACTACCAAAATTCACGTTTGCGTTGAAGGGCTGGGGCAAGCATTTCGTTTCATCCTGTGATGTGACTCAAGCTGAGGCGCTGATCCATGACATCTATCCAGAGGCTATTTTAGAAGATAAAGCCTATGACTCGGATAGCTTAATTTTTAGCATCAAGGATAAGAATGCCAAGGCCGTTATTCCACCGAAAGCGAATCGTAAGGGGCCGCGAAATTATGATAAACAGCAATACCGCAATCGCAATGTCATCGAACGTTTTTCTGCCAGAATCAAACAATTCAGAGGTATCGCAACGCACTATGACAAGTTGGCTTCTCGCTTTAATCATTTTTTGCACTCGTGGCTTCTATCGAGTGGCTAAAATAATATGTCAACACGCCCTAGATATAGATGTGAAAGACAGTATTAAAACTATTTAACCTAGAATTCAGTATTTTTCCAAATTGCTTTTTCATTAGTTTCTTTATCAATGCCAGAAACTAATAAAGCATGAGCATCTAATTCAGATTTAGATGCCTGGAGGACCAAAATTTGCTGAATTGAAGTGTCAATAACAACTTCTTCATGCACTTCAACTTTAATTGGATCTTTTAACTCTATAGAAAAACTATTTTGCCCACGCGACATTGCAAGAAAAACATCTGCCAATAATTCAGCATCTAACAAGGCGCCGTGCAATTTCCTGTGCGAATTGGAAACTTCATATCTATCACAAAGCGCATCGAGAGAATTTCGTTTTCCTGGATGCAATTCCTTTGCCTGTACAAGAGTATCAGTAACGCCCTCCACATGATCGCTAAACGGAACAAAGCCAACTCGAGCAAATTCCGCATTGAGAAATCCCATATCGAATGGAGCGTTATGAATAACTACTTCAGCTCCAGATATGTACTCAAGAAATCCATCAATGATTTCCGCAAATTTTGGTTTATCATTCAAAAATTCTGTTGTTAAACCATGTACCGCCAGAGCACCATCTTCAGAATCTCGTTCAGGATTAATATAACAATGAAAATTATTCCCGGTTAATTTTCGATTGACTAGTTCAACGCATCCAATTTCAATAACTCGATTTCCTAATTTAGGATTTAGGCCAGTTGTTTCTGTATCAAGAACAATTTGTCTTGTCATTTCATTCTTCCTTAATTTACTCTTAGCAAAGCTATACAGCAGATATCAAACGTCTGCTCGCCACTCAAAATTAATTAATTCTATTGATTCTTGCTGGCAAAATGCTGCTTCAGTACCAACTAAAGACGCATGTAAAAGTTCTCCATCTGCACACAAAATCGGAAGGCACCGTCTTCGCCAGAATGGTATTTTAAAAGTTTGAAAATGACTCTTAAGATCTCGGGTCGGTCGGTTTGTAGCCAACTTTAAGCGTTCGCCGCCATGGCGATTGCGCAAACTTAATTTTTGCTCTCGTAACCAATTAACATCGACACCATAGCTAGATGTCTCAAAGAATAATCGACCGCCGAATTGCGGGAACTCCAATGACGACTCCCCGTTCCACCTAAACTCTATTGATTTGTTCAATTCAAAATCTGTTGATATCTGATTTGACGCATAAACTTTATTTTGATACCTATGAATCACTAAACCGTCATGCTTAATGACAATTTTTGAATCATTACGCGCCTCAAAAAGTTGACTTCTTATTTCAGCAAGTCTTGCCGTTGTAGGCATACGGACACCCAATGAGGAAAGCCAAAATCGCAGTAAATTATCAATTCGCTCATGACTAAGCTCACGCATCAGTGCGATATCCAATGTGCCCTCAGTTGAATATTTTACCAAATCAAGTTTGGCCAGCTCCACAAGCATGCGTTGAGCCGACTGCGCATGTTGTGCACTTCTTGCAAGCAACTCTGCGTACGCCGGAGAAATTTTCAACATTTCTGGCATCACATGATGCCTCAATGCATTTCTTGCAAAGCGTGAATCTGAATTTGATTCATCCTCTACATATTGAATTCCGTTTTCTTCTGCATAGGTTTTTAAAACTTGTTTAGACTGATGCAATAGTGGCCGAGCTAACAATGTTTCTGAAGTGCCAAGCAATGCTGGTGCAAAATTATACAAGTCCATCCCAGATAAACCCGCAACGCCAGATCCACGGAGAAGTTGCAACAAGACCGTCTCGGCTTGATCGTCTTGATGATGTGCCGCTAAAATTAAGGGGAGTCGATTTTCCGAACAAAGCTGCCCCAATGCAAGGTATCGTTTAGCTCTTGCTTTTGCTTCTAATCCACCTTTTTGATTCTCGCCGATATTTACTTTAATGGCAGAGAAAATGGCACCCGCATGCTCACTGAGCATTTGACAATGCGAAAGCCATTGGTCAGCATTCGGACTCAAGCCATGATGAATATGAAATGCGAATACCGGTAACTTTCGTTCACGTGCGAAATTTACGGTGAGTTTCAACAAAACTGAGGAATCCAGGCCGCCACTGTAAGCAACGGCTATCCCATTGTTGATGTTTGCTTTGGCCTGTTCCGCAATAATTGCAGAAAGTATGCTTGAAAAGTTTTTTTCTAGCACACTATCATTTCGTCCCACCGAAATCACTCCGCCAACCGAGTTTCCTTGAATTTGCCATAACTCATCAATTTTTCATGGCGAGCAGTGAGAAGGTCTTTAGTCTTAACGCCTTGAAACTGACGCAAGGTGTCTGCCAAAGCACGCTTTACTAGCGCACACATCTGCTTTGGGTCGCGATGTGCACCACCTAATGGTTCATTAATGATCTTATCAATAAGCCCCATTGCTTTTAGTCTATTCGCGGTTAGACCTAATGCTTCTGCCGCATCAGAGGCGCGATCAGATGTTTTCCACAATATCGAGGCACACCCCTCAGGCGAGATCACGGAATATGTTGCGTATTGCAACATCAGAACTGAGTCGCCTACAGCGAGTGCTAATGCACCGCCAGATCCACCTTCGCCGATAATTGTTGCGATCAAAGGAACTTTAAGTTCAGCCATGACATACAAGTTACGCCCAATCGCTTCCGATTGACCACGTTCTTCTGCATCTATTCCAGGCCACGCGCCTGTTGTATCGATGAATGTAAAGACAGGAATTTCAAATTTCTCGGCAAGCTTCATCAAACGCATTGCCTTGCGATATCCTTCTGGTTTTGGCATACCAAAATTACGCAGTGCACGTTCTTTCGTGTCTCGCCCTTTTTGGTGTCCAATGACCATACAAGCTTGTCCATTGAAGCGAGCTAACCCACCAACTATTGCCAAATCGTCCGCAAAACTACGATCACCATGAAGTTCATGAAAATCTGTAAATATCTGACTAATATAATCGAGCGTATATGGTCGCTGAGGATGGCGCGATATTTGAGATACCTGCCAAGGCGTTAACTTTGCGTAAATATCTTTGGTCAGTATTTGACTTTTCTTGGACAGTCGATCAATTTCTTCCGAAATATCCACTGCAGAATCATCCTGCACAAAGCGCAGCTCTTCAATTTTTGTTTCTAGTTCAGCGATCGATTGCTCAAATCCTAGGAATGTCGTCTTACTCATCGTGCACCCTTCAAATACAACACGAGTTAAAAAAATGGCGTAAATAACTATTCTGCAATTGGATCCAAGCTACGCCATAAGTACCATGTTGCAACCGTACGCCAAGGCTCCCAATTTGCAGCAACTTCTCGTAAGTCACTGCGAGAAACAGGTTCACCTGAAAAATAGTTAATACTAATCCCGCTCAAAAGCCCTGGATCATCCAAGGGCAAAATGTTCGGCCGTAGTAAATTAAAAATCAAAAACATTTCTGCAGTCCAACGACCAATACCTCTAATCCGTATCAGTTCAGAAATAACATCTTCATCAGACATTGTTGCCCAATTATCAACATGGACTCTTTTTTCTTTGAAATGTTCTGCGAGATCGAGAATATACTCTGTTTTTCGCTTTGAAAGTCCACAAGAAGACAGTTTTTCAGGCCCAACTTTAATTATATGTGCAGGTGTAAAATTTGGACAAATTTCTAGCACCTTCTGCCACAGCAAATTTGCTGCCTTTGCTGAAACTTGCTGGGCGACGATTGATCTAGTTAGTGTTGTAAATGAATCATCGCGCCCCATTAAATAGAGGTCGCCAAATTTAGGAATTAGCTTTCGCATTATCCTATCTCGTTTCATCAATTCATTTTTTGCATTTTCCCAATACACAGGAACTTGCGGAATCAGCGTTAAATTCTTCAATGCTCTACCCATTCTAAGAAACTTTTATACTTTTCGGTTGCCATAACATTGGCCGTAGAGGCTATCAAATTCGAAATAAATTGGTCAAACATTTCCCGTTAAATTACTCTGCTAAAAAATTAAAATTGCAGTAATCTAAAAAGCACCGTCAAACAATCTGAACGAATAGTCATTTTACCTTACTGCGCTGACACCGCAATGCAAGTAACTTAGAAAAAATTATACGCAGGAGTAAAAAAACCACTTGTCGCGCATTTTTGTTAAGATGTCGCGCTGTTTTCAGTATAACATTGCTCATCCGATGTTATCAGTTATCAAATAAACCGAGTTGACTTGCTATGCCCATCCCTTTTAAAAAAATTCTTGCATTATTTAGCCTCTTTTTAGTATTTTTTTCAACATCGGCATTAGCAGATGATGCATCAGATGTGGGTAAATTATTAAAAACTGGACAAATTACGCAGGCGATGCAAAAAGTAGAAGCGGCGCTGATTGCCAGACCGAAAGACGCTCAATTGCGTTTTTTAAAAGGACTGATACTTACTGAACAAAGTAAACAAACTGAAGCGATTGCCGTTTTCTCAAAGTTAACGGATGACTATCCTGAACTACCAGAACCTTATAATAATTTGGCAGTTCTGTACGCCTCAAGCGGCCAATACGACAAAGCTCGCGCCGCACTGGAAATGGCAATCCGAACAAATCCAACTTACGGGACGGCTCATGAAAACCTCGGCGATGTTTACGCAAAACTTGCGAGTCAGGCTTACGATAAAGCCTTGCAACTAGATTCTGCCAATTCAGGAGCAAAATTAAAACTGACGATGGTTAAAAATCTCATTGGAAATACTACTGGTGGTACCAATCCAAAGACTACATTACCAGCAAATATTTCGAAAGAAAATGAGGTCGTGGCTGCGACAACAAAACCTCAACAAGTTGCAATTAAAAAGCCAGAACCCGAAACACCAAAGGTTGAACCAAAACTGACTACTAAAACTGTTGTTGCAAGCAATACTGATGATCAGGATGTCTTGAGTTCTGTAGAAGCCTGGGCGAAGGCCTGGAGTAATAAAGATACTACGAATTATCTTGCATATTATGCTAGAGATTTCCAAACGCCTAAAGGTGAATCTCGGAAATCTTGGGCAGATGAGCGACGGTCTCGCATTGAAAGTAAAGGACGAATCAGCGTAAAGGTCGAAACGCCAAAGGTGACTATCGACGGTCACACTGCCACGGTAAAGTTTAGACAAATATATACGTCTGATCGATTAACAGCGAATAGCCGAAAATCTTTAGAAATGATCAAACAAGATGGTAAATGGTTGATCAAACAGGAACGCGCTGGTAGCTAATGATCTGCTCTGTAATGCACCTATTTCCAAGGGCAATACCACTTGGAAAACCTAAGTATTTGGTTTTTATATTATTTGCAATGATGATGGCCATGTCGCTACCTGTCATAGTGCATGCAAAAAAACCTTCAGTAAAATCAATAGAAATTGGCGAGACACATAAATTACCCAACCCCGACGCATTGCTGATAGAAGTCTATAAGAGTATTGCTACAAGCAATTTAAGAAGCGCTCAGTTAAAAATCGATGAATTAATTGATGCCTATCCTCATTTTCAATTGGGTCATTTGATACGTGGTGATTTACTGTTAATGCATACACAAGCTGTCAATCGCTTTGGCGCATCGCCAAATGTGTCCGCAGAAAGATTGAAAGATTTCCGTGATGAGGCGAGCGCTCGACTAAAAGCGATACGGGATAAACCAGATCCGGATTTCATACCACGCAGCATCCTTCAACTACGCGACGACCAAAAACAGATACTTTTGGTCGATGCTAAACGGTCTAGATTGTACTTGTATGAAAATATCGAAGGCACCCCTAGACTTGTTATGGACTATTACATTAGTCAGGGAAAGCTGGGTATAAATAAACTAAGAGAAGGCGATCAAAGAACGCCTGTTGGAGTTTATTACATTACCAGTCATCTTACAGGAACGAAACTCCCTGACTTCTACGGCCCTGGTGCGCTGCCAATTAACTACCCAAATGAATGGGACAAGATAAATGGACGTAGTGGGTCTGGTATTTGGTTGCACGGAGTGTCTTCAGAAATTTTCAGCAGACCGCCTTTGGCTTCTGACGGATGTGTTGTATTAGCGAATTCAGACTTTTTAAATGTTGCCGCGGCGGTTGAAATAGGGAGAACTCCTGTCATCATTAGCGAACAAGTTGAGTTCGTCAACCGAACAAAGTGGAATGCTGACAAACAATTAGCAGGTAAATTAATCGAGGATTGGCGGAACGATTTTGAAAGCATGAATCAAAATCGATTGTTGGCAAATTACTCGCGTAATTTTAAGACCTTACAAGGTGAGGACATTAATACTTGGTTTTTGAAACAGCGCCAATTGAACGACGGCGTGCGAGATATTTCTGTTAAGTTACGAGATATAACTCAATTTCGATATCCGGGAAAAGATGAAATAATAGTCAGTACGTTTACTCAAGAATCGAATACTGGTAAGAATAAAACGAATATCAGAAAACGCCAATATTGGATCAAAGAAGCGTCAAGATGGCGTATTATTTACGAGACTCAAGTTTAGAATTTTATCTTTAATTAGTGAGGTTATTTGTGTTTATCATCAACCGCCGTATTTTATCCGTGCTGATTGTTAGTGTATCTTTAATGACATATTCGGCAGCTGCACTTAGTGAAGAAACAGTAAGAGTTGCGATCAAATCGTCGATGGGTGAAATCGTCGTTGAGCTATACCCAGAGAAAGCGCCCAAAACTGTCGAAAATTTTCTTCGTTATGTCAAAGCTGGGCATTACAGCAATACAATTTTTCATCGTGTGATCGATAATTTTATGATTCAAGGCGGTGGCCTTGACAAAAACATGAAAGAAAAGCCGACGGGCAAACCGGTTGCACTCGAGGCTAGTTATGCTTTTGAGCACGGCCTTAAAAATGACATTGGAACAATCGCAATGGCACGTACAAATGAGCCAAACTCAGCCAAAGCGCAGTTTTTCATTAACGTCAATGACAATGCTTTTTTGAATCATCAAATTCTGCCAGAAGGCAATCCTGTTCAATACAATCGAAATGGTGAAATAGTCACCGCACCACGCGACCAGGCACTTCTTGCTACGGCTGGATATACTCCATTTGGAAAAGTTGTTAGCGGAATGGATGTTGTTGAAAAAATTAAATCCGTTCAGACTGGTAGCCGTGGCATGAATCAAAACGTACCAAATGACCCAATTATTATCGAGTCCGTCAAGTTGCTGAATTAAGGGTTTTCTAATCGTGCCGCTCCAGCAATCTCCCCGAGTAAAAGCGCAATCAAAGTTGGTTGCGCTTTTTGCTTCCGACATTCACCTGCATCCATCACTGCCAAAAACTACGGATGCATTTTTTCGTTTCCTCGATGAAAATGCGCGCAAAGCAGATCAGTTATATTTACTTGGAGATTTGTTTGAATATTGGGCCGGGGATGAGGATATCACTACGAACTACCATACCAAAATAATTCAAGCATTGCGTGCATTAAGCGATTCTGGGACACAGATTTTTTGGATTGCCGGCAATCGAGATTTTCTGATAGGCGAAATATTTGCCAATGAAACCGGCGCACAATTTTTACCCGATCCTAGCGTCATAACAATTGCTAACAACAGAATTGCCATTGCCCATGGCGATGAGCAATGTACAGACGACCTGCCCTATATGGCTTTTCGTAATATGGTCAGGCAAGAAAAATGGCAGCAGGATTTTCTACGGTTGCCGCTCGCTCAACGAAAAAAGATCATTGAAGGATTGAGAATCAATAGCCAAATAGAACAGAAAGAAAAAACATCTGAAATTATGGATGTCAATCCAAAGGCGATACAGGAACTTTTCACTAACAGCAAAGTCGAGATCATTATCCACGGCCACACTCACAGGCCGGCAAAACACCAATATAAAGAAGGACTGCGCTACGTATTACCGGACTGGGATTGCGATTTAGAAAACTCGAAATCCCGAGGTGGATGGCTAGAGATTTATTCTGACGGACAGATTTTATTTCGACATTTAAATGGAAGTAGCAGCGACTCTTTCACTTAGACAAATTAAAATGAATATTAACTTCGCCCTTGGCTACCCAACTTGCTCTAATCGACCAAGCTAGTAATTTGAGCAGAATTTAATTTGCTCGCTTCTGCCAGTTTTTCGCAAACAATACCCGCTTCGGACAGTGCACACGTTAATTTTTCAATTTGTTCTTGCTGCGATACCGCGTGATCAATTAATTTGTGCAACACTTTAGACACCGGATCATCACCATTAGCCGTCACTCCATAAGCATTAAAAACTTGCGCAGTCTCGGCGTCAATGTGTTGCTCGACATCTTTTTTTATGACATGTGCTGGATTACCAACCGCGGTAGCTCCGGCTGGTACCGGTTTGACTACTACCGAATTTGAACCAATTTTAGCACCTGCTCCGACCGTGAAAGCACCGAGTACTTTTGCGCCAGCACCAACGATTACGCCGACTTCAAGCGTCGGATGTCGTTTCGCTCCCTTGGATAAAGATGTACCTCCCAAAGTGACGCCTTGGTAAATCGTACAGTCATCACCTACTTCGGCAGTCTCTCCTATCACTACACCAAAACCATGATCAATAAACACCCGATGCCCAATAGTTGCACCTGGATGAATTTCAATACCCGTCAAAATACGCGCAAGATAAGAAATAAATCTACCTAACCACTTTAAACCATGTACCCAGCACCATTTGGCCCAGCGATGCATAAGGATAGCCTGGAAACCTGGATAACAAGTAAGCACCTCCCAAGTGTTTCGGGCCGCTGGATCTCGTTGAATGATGCTGGAAATATCTTCGCGCAAATGGCTAAACATGAAGTGAACCGAAGGAAAAACGAAAGGATAGGCATCTTAGCGCGTATCAGAAAATTTTGCTCTGAAGGGAACAAAACTCGCTAGAATGCCAGGGAGAAATTTAACCGCGAACCAAGCGTTGGCGGCGTGCTTCGTAAAGACACACGCCGGAAGCGACTGAAACGTTCAGACTTTCGACTGATCCAAACATTGGAATTTGTACCAACACGTCACAGGTCTCACGAGTCAACCTTCGCATTCCCTCGCCTTCTGATCCCATCACGATGGCTATTCCACCACTCAGATCAACGCCATATATATTTTTCTCAACATCATCTGTCGTACCAACCAACATAATGTCGCGATCTTTTAATTCGCGTAAAGTACGCGCCAAATTAGTAACAGTAATATACGGAACCGTCTCTGCTGCACCACTGGCAACCTTGGCAGCCGTCGCATTCAGACCAACCGCCCTATCCTTTGGGGCGATCACGGCGTGCGCACCTACGCCATCCGCAACCCGCAAACAAGCTCCTAAATTATGCGGATCGGTAATGCCGTCAAGCACAAGCAACAATGGTGGACCTTCAATCGCATCAAGCAATTCGTCAAGATTTCGTGCCAACGATAGTTCACCCGCCTTCGCCACAACGCCTTGATGACGGCGAGTTCCAACTATATTTGATAAGCGCTGATCATCGGTAGGGATAACGCGTACACCGGCAGCCTTAGCCGCTTGCACTAACTCTTTCATGCGGCCATCGACACGCCCACTATCAACGTAAATTTCTTCTACCGAGGAAGCTTCATGACGAATGCGTGAAGTAACGGCATGAAAGCCAAAAATCATTTTACTTTTCATTTTTTTTCAATCTACTTTAAATCTATTCTTAAACTTCGCTTTGATTAGCAATTAGAAACTAACGTTTCTTTTTACCAGGGCGGGAGTTTCTCGACGTTCGCTCACTTCTTCCGGAGGCTAATTCCGCTTTCCCCGATCGAGACTTAAGCGATACCGAAACAGGTTCTTCTTTTTTTGCTCTTTGCGGAACAGATTGCGCCGCCCCCTTTGTTTTTGATGATGCCTTTCCTGTCGATATTGTTGGTGATTTTCCGCGTTCGCTTCCGGTTGAACGCTCACGATCAATCACTTGACCATCACGCACAGAAGGTGTCTGCACAATGGATAAATCAATTTTACGAGCATCCAGATCCACCCGACTCACTTGCACTTTCACTCTATCGGTCAGTTGATAGCGCTTGCCGGTTCGCTCACCTCGTAATTCGTGTCGAGCGTCGTCGAACTGAAAATAATCGGAACCAAGCTCGGTAATATGCACCAATCCTTCGATGTAAATATCATCAAGTTGCACGAAGATACCAAATTGCGTTACCGCCGAAATCGTACCGGTAAATTCTTCACCGAGTTTATTTTTGATGAAATAACATTTCAACCAAGCTTCAACATCACGCGATGCTTCGTCTGCGCGGCGCTCATTGGCCGAACAATGAACTCCTAAGGCATCCCAAATCGTCAGATCTTTCTCAAGCTTCTTCTTGCCTTCAGCTTTATCCAACACTTGCTGTTTGCGCGCAGCATTGGAGACTGTCGTATTCAACAAGCTGGTATCTATACCCTTAGGCTCATATTTCTTACCTTGCAAGATAGCTTTGATCGCGCGGTGAGTTAACAGGTCAGGATATCGGCGTATCGGGCTAGTAAAATGAGCATAGGCATCATAGGATAAACCAAAATGTCCGATATTGTCAGGGCTATACACCGCTTGCTGCATCGATCTCAACAACATAGTTTGCAGTAAAGGCGCATCCGGGCGACCTTTTACTTTTTTCATTAACTCGGCATAATCCGACGCAGAGGGCGAATTAC
>JANYFV010000262.1 GCA_025359635.1 Undibacterium sp.
AGCATTCATCGTACGCCGCGTTTGCTACAGCTAATAAAGACGTCGGTTTTGAAATAAAAGAAACTATTGTCAGTTTTGCAGTGCTCTGATAACGTTTGGTTTTTGCAAATTAAAACAAGTTAGGCATCGCCAATGAACGAAGGCTGGAACCACCACGAATACCTCGTTCTCTTCTCGCAAGCCGAGTGCAGCGGGGCCATGGAGAAGTACAAATTCGCTCAGTACATGCCAGGCTACACATTGGTTGGCCTGCGCGGCTGGGACGAATTCATAGTTGCCAATGCGGCTGGCTCAACGTACTCATTACCTACCGTTCCACTCGAAGCAAAGGGTGTAGAGCCGTTCGACTTAACCGACAGTCTGGTGCTGGAACCGGATGCTCGCTTTGCAGGCAAGATCAAGTGGTATCTGAAGCCACTCATCTTCGGCGGAGACCCGGAAGACAAAAGCAATCTAACTTGGGTCACTCATGATCAACACGCCGAGCTAGTGGCGTGGTGGAACAATCAATACAAAACACTCAAGGCTCAGACCACCAATGCCTAACCCTTCAATCGAGAGGACGTGCCCCGGCAAGCCGGGTCACGTCTCTCATCTCAAAGGTTATACATGAATCTCCATATGCGCCTCCTAGTCTTGATCGCACTATTTTTTTTGATGCTTGTAGATGTTTCTGCTCAATCTGCCGGGCCAAAAATCCCTCTTGGATTATCTTGGCATGACTCAAAATATGGCGTAGGAAGTTTTCTTCGTCCGGACAATTGGTATGTGAAAGAGGAAGTGCAGAAAGATACAAAAGCACTGTTCATTACGCGAGAGGAAATCACTGATGAAAGCCATTTCTTGGTGGGGTTTTCAGTAAATAAGATTCAGAAAATTCGAGACAAGGTCTCACAAACTCCTAATGAATACGCGCGAACTTTCGCATTGAATTTAAGTAAAACAGGCGAACTACTACTTAATAGGACGATTTCAGGAAATGCAGCAGATATGCAAATCGTCCGAATAAAAAAGAATATAGATAACCTTAGCATTGTCGTTCACTATATTGTCCTTGGCATTGATAGCGATGATGCGGTGTATGTCCTGTTTTTTGAAGCTCCTGAGACCGAGTGGGATCAACAATTCTCGAAAAATGGTAGGCATATGCTAAATTTGTTTAGTCTTGATATTCCTACCAAAAAATAATGTATGGCATGGCGGTCGGCGGGGATTCGCCGCAAGTGATTTCGATATTAATCTATTTATTGGTGGCGGCGATCCCGGCACCTCGGCGTTATGTTTTCACTTAATCCAATTGCGCCCACTAGTTTTTTACGACCATGAGCGATTCAAAAATTTGTAGGCGATGCAATGAACCTGTCACTGTGAACTCAGAGTCGTATGATGTTTGCGAGGGAATGCACTGGCTTTGTTTTCATTTGGAATTTGAGCACCACACCGATCCTGACGAACCATGTGGTGACCCAGGTTGCCCATGGTGGCATATGGCGGTCTTAAAGGAAAAGCTTTCTCAACTTGGTTGCGATCCAAAGTTAGCGATTGAGGAAGCAATTGCTAAGAGATGGGAGCTTTAGCTATGAAACATAAGAGAACAATCGATCGGACTGGACGTGCGGCGGCTGTTTTACCGTTAGTGATCCCATCAGTTGCCTATGCTAGCGGCGGCGATATTTTGAGTTTGATGTGGATAGAACTTGGATTGTTTATCGCGATTTTAATTTTTACATTCGCCTCAAAACTCGCTTTAAAATATCGAGCGACAGTGTTTTTCATATATGTGGTAGCAGTAACCATCGCGATGTGGTCGACTTCTTCTTTGCCATATTCAGAAAACATGGTTCTTATAAATAGCACGAGCATCTTACTTCCTATCGCTGCTTGTGTATTAGCGTGGAGGTGGTGTGTTAAGCAAACTAAAACATAACTGGTCGTTCGTTTCGGACGGCTTCGCCGCCACACAATTAAACGTTGGGGAGCATATTGAGGCTGTTCATGCGAATCTTTGCTGAGTGCGATAGCGCGTCGGTTGCGGGTGCTACTGTCGATCGTATACTTTCGGTTTTAAGTGGCCTCGGCGCCACGGCTTTGGCTCCTCCGAAGCCGTACTGGAAAATTCCAGAGTATTTTGAATTCACCTTCGCAGCGACGCCATCGAACGAACAATCTTTCCGTGCGGTCCTCGCGATGTGCGCAGATGGTTGGGTGCATCACAGTGATACACACGAATTCTCCTCGGTGTGGAACAAAGTGGGCAAGGCTAGCTTCCTAGATCCGTTGGTAAAATGGGCTGAGGTTCAGTTCCATGTGTAATCGCCCCAACAATACAGTCAACTGGACTGCCTCCACGCTGCGCGTTCCGGTAGCCAGTTACTTATCACGTTGAGGCTGTATTAAAAGTCAAAAACATGTAAACGGATTTCCAGTGTCAACGTTAAATCTCCATGTGTAAAATGTGGAGAGCAATATGGCGCGCTACAAAGTAATTGACCGCAATCCCAAGTTCATCCCAGTGGTCCTGGATGCGCAACTCATGCCAGGCAGTTTCGAATATGCCCTCGATTATTTGATCGACCACGAGCTCGATTTATCCCGCTTTGATACCCGCTACAAGAACGATGACAACGGTGCCCTCGCCTATGCGCCTGCTGTGATGCT
>JANYFV010000272.1 GCA_025359635.1 Undibacterium sp.
CCGCTAACAGTGGTCAAGGTGGTGGTGGAACGTCATCACAGCAACTTGAAGCAAACATACAGCGTCAATCTCAAGTGTGGGCAGATCAGAATGTGCGCGATGGTTTGGCCCTGATAAACGTGGGCGACAAGATTATTGCCAACGCTATTCAAACTGGTTATTCTGAAAACCAAGACGCCGCAAAGCAAGCAAGCGATTTTTACAATAGTCTGTTTAGTATTCTTGGTGGCAACAAAGACACAGGAACACAAAAACCACCAGGAACACCATAATGACTGACCCAGTTGTAAGTCCTGAAAAGTCTAAGTCTTCTTTGATGAGTGGCTTAGGCGCGGCTCAAACACCTACATCAATTGTCAGTAGCGCACCTGGGTTGCTTGCTGCTGGTAAATCACAGCCACTTACTCAGGCCGGCGATGAATTGTCTATGGCTGCGTCTAAATCACAGGCGCAAACTGAGACAGATTTGCAAGCGTCTAAAACACGAGGCTTGGAAAGAGAAGCTGGTGCCACGCAAGACTATGTGAAATCAGCATCAGGTTTGCAAGATAAATTGACAGGCAGCAGTGAAAAGACTCATGCCTTTGAGCCTACCCACGACAACTCAAAAGACTTGTTGACCATGTTTTCAGTCATGAGCATTTTGCAGACTGCTATGGGTGGCAAAGGAAAATATGCGGCAATGAGGGCTAATGCAAGTTTGACTGGCGCAATGGATGGCTACAAAAAAGGTCGCAAAGACTTGTTCAATCAGGAAATCAAAGAGTATGACAAATATGTCGCTCAAGTAAAAGAACATAACGACCAAGCGCAAAAAGAATATGACCGCGCAATGGACTTGCTGTCCAAGAACAAAGAAGCTGGTTTTTCAGCGTTTCGTGCTATGGCCTCTAAAGAAGCGGATGGCATTATGTCTACCGCTGCCCAGGCGGGTGACTGGAAACGTGTTGGTGAGATTTTGCGTGTTCGTGGAGAGGCTATCAAAAAATCTGAGGAAGCAAAAGCGTCTGCCGAACAAAAGTTCAGCAATGAAAAGCAGCTAAAAGCAATTGAGCATAAAAATCGCATGCTAGAAATTGGTGCTAGAGGTGAAAATAAAGCGGCTGGTGGAGCAGCGGCTGGTGCCATTGAAAGAATGGCGCAAGCATCAACCCAAGCAACTGACGCACTAGAAAACTTAGCTAGGTTGCCGGTTAGTACAACTGATCCTGTTTTTGGACAGACTCAATTCAAAAGCCTTTTGAATGCTCCTTTGTCGGTTTTAAATCAAACGCTATCTAGTGACAGTTCTCAAAAATTGCAAACTCGTATGGCTGGCGTGGCGCGTAATTTGGCAAGTCTGGAAACAGGTGGCGCGGCAACAGGGTTGGCGAAACTTGCTGAAAAGATTGATGCTGGTGTTGCCATACCCGCAGGGGCAAGCATGGTTGTTGCGTTAGATAAATTGGCTGAAATGCGAAGAATTGTTGAGTCGGCGGCGAGAACGTCTTTGTCAAGCTCTAAATACACTAAAGAACAAAAAGACCTTATTCAAGGAAATCTTGAGTCAGTTCGAAGAAGCATTCCTTTTACTCAAGCTGATTTGGATAATGCAGAAATCGCTACCGACAATGAGCCAAGCAGTGCAAATATGAGTTTTACTGATTTTGTCAACAAGAACAAAAAACAATTAACTGAGTCAACTGGTTTGTCCGCTGAAAAAGAAGCACGTTATCAAGAACTTTTGAGGAAGCGTCAAAATGCCTCTAAGTGAAGATGAAGAATTTGAACTGCTTTCTCTGGAAAGAGAAAAATCAGGCAAGCAATCAGCAAAAACAGAAGCGCCTAAAAAATCTTCTGATTCTGCTATTTTTGGCAATGCCATAGCCAAAGGTGTTGCGTCTGTTCCAGACATGATCGGAAACGCGCCCACCAATGTTTACAACCTTGGTAAAGCTGCTGTTGGTACGGTGGCGGGTTTGGCTGGCCGTCCTGATTTAATGCCAGAACTATCTCAAAATCCAGACTTTGCAAGAAAAGCTGGAGAAGCCACGGGCGTAATAAACCCTAATGTTGTACCTCAGGGAACAAAGCAAAACCTGATTGATACGTTAACTCAGGGTGGTGTTGGTGGATTGATGACGGGCGGCAGTGGTTTGGCAAAACGATTGGTTGGTGCTGTATATGGCTCTCTT
>JANYFV010000281.1 GCA_025359635.1 Undibacterium sp.
AGAGTCTCACGCATCCTCTTCAGACTTGTCATCACCAGTGCTGACCCAGAGAGATTGGATATCCTGTGTGATTGCGCGCAAATTCAATTGCCAGTTCAATAATGTCTTCCATGCGCGCGGCGTCCGCCGTAGGTATGCCCGATAAATTCGGCGCCATATCGGACAATACCAAATCCACTTTTCGGCCCAGCAGTTGCGCTTCGAGCTGATCGAGGATGTTTTGTTCACGAAAATCACCTAACATGAACTGCACATCGGCAATTGGATCCATCGGCAGCATGTCTAACGCATAAATTTCGCCTAAAATACCGCCACCGACCTTGCCGGCCAGTTTATTGCGTACGTATTGTGACCAGCTGCCTGGCGTAGCACCCAGATCGACAATAATCTGCCCTGGCTTGATCAATTTTTCGGTTTCATCGATTTCTTTGAGTTTGTACACGGCCCTGGCACGATAGCCTTCACGCTGCGCCAATTTCACAAAAGGATCATTTATATGATCATGTAACCAGTTTTGGTTGAATTTATTCTTGGCCATTCGCGTAAAATAGTCTCTTTAGAGGAAAAATAAAAAATTATGTTAAAACTTACTGCAATCGAACGAAGCGCACTGCGCTCCGAAGCCCATGCCTTAAAACCGGTAGTACTGATTGGTGAAGCTGGCCTGTCTGAATCGGTGATGAAAGAAATTGACTCGGCGTTAAATTCACACGGGTTAATCAAAGTGCGGGTGTTCGGTGATGATCGTGAAGCGCGAATCGCTTTCTACGACTCAATTTGTACCACGCTCAAAGCAGCGCCAATTCAGCATATCGGCAAACTGTTGGTTGTGTACCGTCCGAAATCCGATGAAATCACGGAAAAAGTTTTACGTAAAACCGGCGGTGGTCTGCGTGAAGTCACCATCGTAAAACCAAGTCCCAGCGGCACCAAACGCCCTACCGTTTCTAAAGTGATGTTAAAAGGGAATGAGAGAGTAACTGCCGGAGGCAATATCAAGCGCGCTAAACCGCGTCAGGCCAGCGTTAAAAAATCAGCATTGAAAAAATCGTAACAGCGTGAGGCTGCATGGTTGATGCAGCCTCTCATTTCGTTTCGAGCTGCGCTTCCAACTTAGCTTCCAACCTCGCTTCCAACTTCGGATCAGGTCGCGACAGCTCACCCAGAACCAGCATAGCACCCAAAATACTCTGCAGCAGATATATTCCGCTTGATATGCCGTGTAACACACCGAATTGCCACTTCACATCCGAATCATTCAGACCCAGCTCGCGCAGATGCGCCATGAACGGGTGTAATGCAAAATAACCCAACAAAGTACAAGCCAGCATGCCCGGTATCAGTCGCGAAATTCTGCTACGTCCAACCAGCAATAGTCCCATTAGGCTCACTGCGCAGGTAACTGAAAACCAAGCTTGCACCTGAAACAGGTGACCTGCTATGGTTCCGGCCAGTGCCGAATCAGGCAGTGTTTTGAATAACGTGGGGGCAACCAGATAACCTATCGTCCAGCCGCTGCCCACCCAAGCTGTAGTCAGCAACAGGCGGGCCCGATTCAGTGCTGTATCCATCAGATGGTTAATTTAAATGTAGCGAACATCGATCACTTCATATTCACGCACGCCTGATGGCGCCTGAACGCCGACCACGTCACCCGAATATTTACCGATCAGGGCACGGGCAATCGGTGAAGTAATTGACACTTTATTTTCCTTCAGATCGGCCTCGTCCTCACCAACGATCTGGTAAGTCACTTTTTCGCCGGACTCAAGTTCTTCCAGATCTACCGTCGACGCAAAAACAACCCGACCTTCTGCATCGAGCGTCGCCGGATCAATAATTTGCGCAGAACTTAATTTGCCTTCCAGATCAGCGATACGTCCTTCAATAAAGCTCTGCTTTTCTTTGGCAGCATCGTATTCGGCATTTTCAGACAGATCGCCGTGTGAACGTGCTTCAGCAATGGCGGCTATGACATCGTGCCGTTCGCGGGTTTTAAGGCGATGCAATTCCGTCTTTAGCTTTTCAGCGCCGAATTTGGTCAGTGGTACTGTGCTCATTTGTTATCTTCAAGTGAAAACCACAGAGCATATTTAAAAAGCACCTGAGTGCCAATTAAATAAGCTCTGTGGTTATGGTAAAAAACGTCGAAACTGGCGCTCAGTGTAAAGATTTATGCAGCCCTTGTAAATCATAGACATGCAACTCATCCAGATG
>JANYFV010000310.1 GCA_025359635.1 Undibacterium sp.
GCGTAATCTTGTTTTACGCCCAAACCATTTGTATAAGTATAAAGACGAGCGAGTTCTGCTTGTGCATCGGACTCTCCCTGCTCAGCGGATTGACGGTAATATTGCAAAGCCTGCACGTAATCCTGCGGGATAGTTTTCCCACTGCGGTATCGATCACCCAAATTGTATTGCGCGTCTGCATCACCAAGCATTGCCGCGTTTTTATACCAACTACGGGCAATTTCTTCATTATCAACCACGCCAAGTCCCTTGGTATGGACAACCCCCATCATATTACTTGCGCCAGGCGACTCTTGTTTGGCAGCTAATTCAAACCAATGAACTGCGTGCACATAATCTTGTTTTACGCCATTGCCATAGTAGTAAGCCAAGCCCAATTCATATTGCGCATTTGCAACACCGGCATCGGCACTTAAACGCAGTTTTGCCAAACCAACGGTATAGTCTTTCTTTGCAATCGCGCGCATCCCGGCTTCATAATTTGCGTCAGTAACTTCGAGGCGCTGCAACTCGACCTTCGCCAAAAGATACAGATCCATACTGCGGATTCCACCGACATTAAACCATCTCAATGCTGCTTTCGCGCCGCGAATGTCTTTCTTTGATAGCCGCAGCTGCGCTATGTAAAACCAGGCATCGTTTAGTGCAAGGTCCCTTGCATCTACAGGTAAAGCCTCGGCAATTTTAATCAGCGCCTCATCACTGATAACACCAACCTGCATGGCCAATAAAGGACGCGGCCACGGCCCGTCTGGTATCTCGCTGGCGTAGCGGATCAGGTCTGCCGGTATAGGTTTTTCCGCTCTTTGAAGTAAGGCAATTTGATTGGCGATATCAATACCCGTCGTTGCGCCAACATCTAGCTTATCTCTGGCAGAGCGATATCGTGCCATATCACTCATGGCACCATCGATATCACCTGAATAAAAACGCGCCCAGGCTAAATCTTGTGTAAAAGGGCTGTCGTCCTTCAACGGTGTTTCATTTTGAAAAAGTTCTACGCTTTTGGCAAATTCACCTTTGGCAAACAAGGTACGTGCCAGGCAAAGTTTTGCCCCTGGTTTCTTTATTACAACTGAAAGTAAAGTCTCCATTTCAATGGCAACTTGTTTAGCCGACTTTGCCGAAACGTCCGCTATTTTTTGTCCGAAAATACCCATATCGCAAACATCATTAGGGTCTATTTCACTGTCCTTAAGGTCTTTGAATTTTTTTGCGACCAATACCATGTCATTAGCAATCCTAAAGGAATCAACATCACGAAAGGAATAACTCAATGCCTCTGGTGCAACCACGTAAGATTCTTTGACGTGAAATTTTCCTGTCGCAAACTCAGTCAGTCGTTTCGCCTGCACCTGCAAGGCTGGCAAATCATTAGCGCTGACCTTATTGGTCTTTATCTGAAAGTCCATCAGATAACTAAGATAGTTACCACGATACGTATATTCTTCACTCAATTTAAAAAATGGATTATCAATCGTCTTCGCTGACGGTAAATCATTGGCACGAAGGCTATTCGGCCAGGTGATGTTGAGTCGATAGCGGCCACGGTATTTATCCCTCGGTAATTCAAATGGATAGTTCCTAACTACTTTATCGGGAATGCCCAATGTGTTGTAAATGATTTGACTGTCGTAATCAATGCCATAGCGCGCGTCTTTGTGCGAGACCGGCTTGGGCAAGGTGTAATGCGCGATTATCTCAAAGCGATTTTGATCCGGGTAATCCTGGTAAGTTGGCACATCAGTCAAAGTTACGCCAGGATATTGCTTTTCATACAGCGCCAGCATCTCTTTTTTGATCTCTGTCTCCGACAAACTTGGATATCGAACCCGCGCCCAATCTGCATAATTTGCCCGATAAATTTCACGCGTTTCTAAAGTCGCATCACCATCAAAACTAGCAATGACAATATTCTCTACATGTTCATATTGCGGATCAAGCTCTGTCCGCTCGGGCAAGATGATCAGGTCTTTTGACGATGCGCTAACAACCAAAACCGAAGCCCCGGGAAACGCGGTAGATATTTTTCCAATCTGAGAAGCCTGGCCGTTACGCGTGGGATCAACATAGACCATTTGCCCATTCAGGTTAATTTGGACAATGACATGATCAAACCAAGTCGGTGTGGCATTAATTTTTAATGGGCTCTTAAGCGCTTGTGCTGACAGCAACACTGGGTGTGCTTCGATACCAAGTTCACCCAACAAGCTCACCAACAAATAGCTTTTATCTTTACAATCGCCATAGCGTCGTTTGATCACAGTTTCCGGTGCTTGTGGCCGATGTGAATTTTCTCCTATCGATACGCTGAAATAACGGATTTCATTTTGCACCCAATGTAGCGCGGCCGAGGCTTTTTCAATTGAAGTCGATTCTTTAGAAAACTGCTGCGCAAGCTTTTTTAACTCAACACCATTAGTTACTTTGGGAAATAGACTATCTGCCCAAGCTGCCACTTCTTTCCATTCGTTGTATTCACTAAATTGCAGCATTCTGGCGGGAAAATAATCACTAGGTGTGGAAGGCTCAAGCTCTATCGCTTCTATACTTTTTCCTTCAAAACGCAAGCGCCGCAGATTGCCGACCTCGTCGATTTGCGGTTTGATTTCATCGGTACGAAAATCTCCTAACTGCTTCCAGTAAAGCGGGCGCTGTTTAGAGTGGAGCACAGTGACGCGTCTAAGCTCTATTGGAGCGGCATAGTCCCAACTAAAATCGCTAGACCAGCGATTTCCAAAAACTGGATTTTCTCCTTCAGTTGTGTAAGTGATCCAGAGTGTGTCACCGATACGCACATCATCCAGTAACAGTTGCACGGTCGTCGCGCCGCCATACATGCCACTCTCCATGCTGGTCTCGCGCTGCAATAAGCGCGTATTGACGGTAGCTGTCCGATCAAGAACTTGGCCGGCACGTATGATTGCTAGACGATGCAACATCAATTTTTGATAGGCTGGATAATAACCAATACCAAATTGACCAATCGCTCCAAGCGAAGATTGATCGTTAACTTGAATCGCTCTATTGACCAGGATTGCAGAGCTAGCTCCCACAAAAGCCTGCGTCTCATGTAGTCGGATAACAACTGGATCTTTGCGTTGCGTCAGAGGAATTTCAGCTAATGGCTGAACCCATTTGGGTATTGATGTGCTGCGTGTAAACGTCTTTGCTGACGTTACGACACCATCAATTTGCTTACCCGCCGACGATTGAGATGCCCAAATCGGCTGCATTATGCATAAAACTAAAAGAGGAAAAATCGATAGACGCATAGGGCATTTGATTGGAGGAATGTAAAACAAAGCGTCGCGATTCCAGTGCCGCAATGACTAACACAGGGAAATCACTTCTCAATGCAGCGTTTTTTGAATCGACGATACAACTAAATTACTAAATGTAAGCAAAATGAAGAATCTCGTGGGAGACTTGCTTATTATAACTGCAAGAAATAGCTCAAGATAACTTTTGCGATTCTCTTCATAAAGAGAACGATAGAGTACTGCAGGCCAAGCAACACAAATCTAAAGATTGAATGGACTCCACTCTTTGCGACAGGACTGGTCTTTACAAAATTTTTAGAATAATGTTTGCGACCAAGCTACTCGATGGCAAAAAAGTATGCCTCACAGGAAGCCGAATTTCTTCTCTAATCCACTCGGCTGAAGTTTCCGACACCGCGACCACGCCATCATTAAGTTCATCAAGAAACGGGCTGTATTTTCCATTGATGCCTTTTGTCCCGACAATGCTGGTGTTTGGCACTGAAAGGCCGGCGATCGCCGCCATTCTTTTACTAGAGGCGAGAAGTTGTCCACAGTCTCTAGTGAGCAAGCGAAATAAGAGATTTTCGCTGAGCTTTTGCGCCATACGCGAGGCCACAACAGGTGAGCCGAGTAAGAATACATGCTCGGGCGATCGACACGACATGGGCAATTCGCAAAGAGCGCTTCTGATTAATACGCCACCTAAGGAGTGGCCTATCAAGACGTATTCGCCTTGTGCCGCGATTTGCATTATTTTTCGACACAGACGATTACGAATGGAGGCAAAATTTTCTAAGGCGGCAGAGTAGCCGAAGGTATTGGTGGTATAGCCTCTTTTCCGCAAATAAAAAAGCATTGGGGCGCCGGATAAAGGCGATCGCCCCATTCCATGTACGAACAAAATTTGCATAAACTATTTGGATGCCCGTAAAAACAACTATTTGGCAGGCAACATTGGCTAGATTATCCTTCTGCGACCTCAGTAACTTCGCTAGTTTCCAACATTAAATAGGGTTTCGCAAAGGTAAACACCTCTTGCGACGGGCCATCTCGACGCAATTTCTCTAGCATCGCCCTGGCAGATTCCGGTGTTGGAAGTTGGCCTACTGGCAACCACCAAAGTGCCAGAATCGCTTCTGTCGGTTTTTCAAACCAGTTTTTTTTCTGCTTCATGATACTTAGATGATCACCGGAATATACGTAGCTTTTGAGCGCATCGAACGAAGACCATACCGATAAATTCATAATGATCAAAGGGTCATCAAACGGTTGCAAGGCTGTGGCATCACCCTCCTCGGTTTGTAAACGCCAGACGAAGCCCTCGCTCTTGTCAGCCAATTGGTTGATATGGTCTAACTGATCCACAAAGCCCTGCATTACTGGCTTATCCAGCGGCGCCAAGGCTTTAGCGATGTTGACTTGTGCCAGATGATATAGAGTTTGCATGTCGGTTCCTGATGGTGTCGTCGCTTAATAGCAAACATGGGCGAGCCCGCCCAGTTTGGCAATCCATATGTATGCCTGTTGCGGCATATTCAAGTGTGCAGTTAAATTAATGTGAAAAATATTTTGACTTGTTTTAGCTCATCCTTTCCCTTCCCATTGTCTTGCCAGAAAACAAGCTTTCGACAAACGCTAACTATCTTCATAGGATAGAATCAGCAAGGTCAGGATATTTTCCGGCATCGCGCTGACGGATTCCCGTGACACCACTTTAGAAAGAATTCATGGACAGTACGTGGCTCGCCCAGCTCTTACACAACAATAGTGACGTGCTCGTCTTCGTTAACGTCTTTTTGCAACAACTTGGTTTTCCCTTGCCTGCGGTACCGACGATGATGATAGCTGCCAGCCAGAGCAGTGGCATGGCAGCATTAAGTTCCATGTTGCTGGCAGCAGTTTTGGCCTCTTTGCTCGCAGACTGGATTTGGTATCAGGCCGGCCGTAAATTTGGCTACCGCGTCTTGTCTTTGCTGTGCAAATTATCAATCAATCCTAGCTCATGTGTGAATCAAACCGAGGCACGTTTTACCAAATGGGGTGTGTGGTCACTGGTGTTTGGTAAATTCATCCCCGGGTTTTCTACAATGGCACCGCCAGTTGCCGGCGCTTTAGGCATGGCGCGTTCTTCATTTTTTATTGCCTCAGCGATTGGGGCTGGTTTATGGGCTAGTTTAGCTTTGATAGCTGGCTATGCATTCCAGGCACAGATTGATGGCACATTGGCCTGGATGTCGCGCAACGGCATTCATGTTGCCTTGATTGTCCTAAGCGCTATCGCTGTAGTGATAGGCTGGAAATTCTGGCAAAAATTGCGCTTCGAGCGCATGGCGACTATGCGTCATATTGATCCAGATGACATGTTACTTGCGTTAGCTGGAGCGCAACCGCCGCACCTCATCGATCTACGTAGCAAAAACTTGGTTGAGGAAATCGGCAGCATTCCAAACGCGCACATCACTGATTACGATGCGCTTACGCTGTCACTGGCAGGAGTAGATAAAGTCTATCCGATTGTGACGATTTGCGCCTGTCCGGAAGATGCCGGTGCGGTACATGTAGCACGTAGTTTACAGAAATTAGGCTACATCAATGCGTTCCCTTTACGCGGCGGCTTTGATGCCTGGAAAACTGCGACTTTGAAGCAAAAAAATAAAATTCTTGCGACATAAGAAAAAACTTAGCCCAGAATTATTTCAGCTACAATCAGAAATCTTTAAGAGGAAATACCATGGCAAAGAAAAATGATGAACTAGATCCAGAAACAATGGCCGTGATTGAATGGTGCATTGAAGTGGAAGGCTACTTAGTCGCTGGTGGTGCCACGATCGCGCAAGCGCAAGAATATATCGAAGATCAGATAGAATTTTTAACTGATCAATTTTATGATGAAGTGAGCGCGGAGGATGCCGCTAAAGAAGCATTGAGCTAATTAATATTTTCAACTACTTTTAATGAAAAAATAAGTGAGAGCGAAATTTCAATTCGCTTTCACTTACTATTTCAACCTATGAGCGCGAATATCAGCGCGCATACATACTCAATGAGCACGTTGACGATTGTAAAGAAATCCTGCGAATAAACTAATAGCAGCAATCGCTAGCTGAATTTGCATTGAGCTCAAATTTGCCGCGCCATTAAAACCTACAACATCAACTATTGCTTCTTTAGTGGCATTCAACGCGACGTACACACCAAACAAGAATAGAGCTAAAAAGGTTCGCGCAGTGCCAGAACAGCGGCCAAATAATGTCGCCAACGCACTTAAGCTTAGTACACCGCTAATCAATGCGGCCGCCCTGACTGGATCGACAAAACTCCAGCGTAAAGCAATCACAGCCATAAACATAAAACCAAGCGCTGCAGCGGTGCTGAACTGACGTAGGTAACGCTGGGAAATACCACCAGGCACTGCGCCAGTGAGTTCCTCGGTATTGGCTTGATTATCACGCGTGCTGATGTCGCTGATCATGATGCCCCAGAACACCACTGCCGCAATCAATACGCCAGATAAATTTTGCACACTGGAAAATGTCGACGCTAAGAGAACTACGCCAAGTACCAAAATCGCCGAAGGTGAAGTGACGAAACTCAGCGCAATGTCGGCCAGTACTCGTCCAGGCAATCCGGGCAAGTTGGCAGAAAGGCTAAACATAGGCTGAACCAATTTGGCAAAAGGACGCGACCATCCATTGACGATTTCCAGCGGGCTGCGACGTTTGCGTGAACTAGACAACTTGACGCGATCAGGCGAATAACGATGGAACAGAAAAATTGCTGGTATGAGGGGAAGCATTGCAACAAGCGCAGAGGCGCAACGCAACCAAATAATGTGCATCGACCACAAGGCGCTAGGCAGTGTAATGGTTGGGAGCGTTGCATCGAATGAACTAAGGCCTAGTGACAAATGATCCGTCAATAACAACATCTTCAAATTAATCATTCCGCTGGCCAAACCCATGAAGTCCAACAGCATTAAAGGGCTGGAAATATTACTAATGGACTTATCCAAATTACCCATCAAGGACATTTGAGCTACCCACAAAAAGAAATAGATGATATCGCCCGCTTTACCCATGAAAATAGCGACGCTGTCAAACAAAATGGCACAGCTCACACCGAAAAATACCAGTGGTATCAACTGCAGGCTATAGGTTTGCAGATACACTAAGAGCTGGATCGGGCCATCACCTCGCAACAAATGGCAAACCAAAGTGGTGCCCATCAATCCCGCTACCATCGTCAACAAATACAACACGCCACCTAACCAACGGCTAAATAAAAATAGTCCGCTACTCACTTGCGTCGCGCCAATCACGCTACCGGTACCACTGCGCAAGTCTTCGGCTATACGTCCGCGAACCAGATAAAAGCCACCGATTCCGAACAAAAATGAGGCCAGACTGGCTGTGCCAAAGGCCAGCATAGAACTGGTATATAAAACCCGTGCTTCCTTAATCGCCATCAAGGTCACGTCTGAATGCGGATCAGGAATTATGGCCCAGCTAATCGCAATGACGGCGAGCAATACCACCAAGGTACTGAGACGACGCAAGCGTAAGCGTGCTTCGGTTAAGACTAATATTTTGATGAGATGGAGTTTGTAGTTGAGGTTCATGCTGCCAACCCC
>JANYFV010000334.1 GCA_025359635.1 Undibacterium sp.
CGCATGCGAAACCGCGGCAGGTAGCGAGCGCGCACCCTTGGGCATCTCAGGTGCGGCCATGAAAGCCCGCGCCAGAAGTGTGCTCGGTACGCTGTGGCCAGTCGACGATGAAGCCGCAGTCAAAATCATGGGAAATTTCTATTCAGGTCTGGCGCAAAAAAAACTCAGCAAAGCCCAGTCACTGCGGCAAGCGCAAATGAACCTGCTAAGCCAGCCACAACTCTCCCACCCATTCTTTTGGGCGCCGTTTGCCTTAATCGGGAATTGGCTATGACTCATTTTCTGAGACAAGTAATTTTTTGCGCGGCGAAACCCTCACAGGTTTGGCTATTCAGTTCTGCCTTACTGCTCAGCAGCGCCAGCCTGGCACAAATACGCACCGATAGCAGCCTGGGGCAAGCGGCACAAACGCTGACCGGGCCGACCTACCAGATCCCACAATCGCTAGGGAAACTTGCGGGCAATAATCTGTTTCATAGTTTCCAGAGCTTCAATCTTGCGACTGGCGAAGTCGCCAACTTTACGACGACTAGCAGCAATATTGCCAACGTCATCAGCCGGGTTACTGGCGGCGAAGCTTCGCAAATCAATGGCACGCTACGTCTGTCGGCAGTCAGTGGTGCACCAGCCTTTTTCTTCATCAATCCTGCCGGCATTACCTTCGGTGCCGGCGCCAGTGTCGATGTACCGGGCGCTTTCCATGTCAGCACGGCTAACGATATCCGTTTTGCCGACGGCCGCCTGTATGCCGATCTGGCGCAAAGCAGTAGCTTCTCAACCGCAGCACCCGAAGCCTTTGGTTTTGTCGGAAATTCCCGCGCCACAGTCACAGTCAAGGAAGGCGTATTGTTGAAGCCACATAATCCATATTCGATCAGCCTGGTCGCGGGCGACATTACGCTAGACGGCGCTGGTTTCGGCGCGGCCGGTGGCGCAGCGCACGCGGTTGCGGTAGGGGCGACGGCTGCGGATATTCCCTTGTCAGGCACTATTCCGCAGGTGGATGGCAATCTCCAAATCATTAACGGCGGCTTCATCTCTACGCTCAATTCAGGCAGCATATCGGCAGGACAAATAGTCGCGCGGGCCGGCAATATCCTGCTCGATTCCGGCGGCAAAATAAGCACCAGTTCATTCGCCAATGAAAGCGGCAGTGCAGGAGCAATCGACGTGCTTGCCAAGAATGATATCTTGATGCGCAATGGTGGCTATATTCAGTCGTACACTGGCTCATCTGGCACATCTGGCGCGGGTGCTGAGATCCAGATTACGGCTAAAAACATCACACTCGATAGCGACGCTTACGTGTATAGCGCGGCCTTAACCAACAGTGGCGGTAACGGCGCAAACATCAAGCTCAACGCCCTTGAAAGCATCAATATTACAAACGGTGGAAATGTTTCTTCGTATGCCGATGCGATTGGCAATGCCGGCGATATTCAACTGAAAGCACAAAACATTGCGATCATGAATACTGCTTCTGTGTATAGCATCAGCGATAGCAATGGGACAGGCAGCAGCGGCAACATCTCGATGACAACAACGGGCGGCATCCTCATCGCTGGACAAAGCAGAGCCTATGTCAGTGGTGCCTCTTCTGGAGGCGCAGGCAGCCTGACGCTGAATGCCAGCGAAGTCTCGCTAGATACCGGCTCTTTCCTTGGCAGCGCTTCGCTTGCCGGAACTTTAGCGGCCGGCACTCTTAGCGTGAATGCCGACAAATCCATCAATCTGAACCATGGCGCCTCGATCATTTCTACTTCGGTATCGGGTGGCGATGCCGGAACGATTAAATTGGCGGCGAATGACATCACGCTAGACGGCAAGAGCTATGTCTCCACTATCGTTGCAACGGGCGGCAGCGGAAATGCCGGGGCGATTGATGTCAACGCACGCAATACCCTCTCGCTGTTGAATGGTAGCTTGATCGATTCAAGTACTTTCTCAAACGGCCAAGGCGGAATGATTAAAGTCGCAGCAAAAGACATCGTAATTGATAAAGACAGTGCGATTTCTAGCCTGGCCATCAGTGGTACTGGCAATGCAGGGAGTATCGATGTTGTTAGCAGCGACCGGCTATTGCTCTCCAACAATGGCACGATAGTCTCCAGCACCAGCACCGATGGCAATGCCGGGTCTATCCAGATCACGGCTAAGAACATGAATATCAATACGAGTAGCGGGATCTCGGCCGCCGCCATCAATGGTTCGGGAGATGCTGGCGATATCACGGTCAATGCAAGCGGGGTGGTCTCGATTAACGATGGATTTCTCTC